>CAZSTE010000032.1:0-9792 GCA_964609735.1 uncultured bacterium | reverse complement strand
CAACCAGCAATAGACAGGCTGCTGTGATTATTTATAGCGGTGCAAATGCGACATTCACACTTAATACCACACCCGCCATTACGTTGGGCAATAATCAGCTATACGCGTTTCTTTGCGCTTCGACAAACCAAATAAGTGTAAATATTGCAAACTCAGGAAATGTTGATTTTATAAACAGCCCAATACAAAATCTCCAAAACAGACCAATATTTGTCGCATATTCAACAGGATTATCTCCTGCGACTCCTTCTTCTCTTATTACCATTGGCAGTGATTCAAACTACGCAAGGATTAAAGGAATTGTATTTTCCTATGGAAAAACAGGCGGATCTCCCGACGGCAATATAACAGTAAATAATGTCAATACATCTATCAATGGATGTCTTATCGCAAATGGACATATAACATTAAATAATGGAACATTAATATATGATGAGGATATCTTTACAGCAGGCGTTTTAAATACATTCAAGGGATTTACAGGAGGAAGAAGGATTTTCCTTCCACTTAACTGGAGGATTATCTGGTAAAAAAAGGATTTTCAATACTTGAACTTGTTGTGGCGATGTTTTTGCTTACTGTCGCTATTGGAACAGGATTAATTATTATTGCGGCAAATCTGAACGTTATGCAAAAGTCAAATGAAACGCTTCTGGCATCTGCTATTGCTCAATACCATATTGAATCGCTTAATCTTATTGATTTTCCACCGGTATACTTTGATAGACAAACCGATTATCCAAAAAAAATATCAGAGGATGAATCCCTGATAAATCCATCTTTCCAGGTTCCAAGCCCGGATCCGAACATTAAGGTTTATATGGGATGCGTATGGTATGGCCCCAATGGCGGCGAACTTTCCGATAACGATACAGACCTTGTTGTTTTAAGAAAGGTAAAGATTGAGGTACGAAGGGCAAAGGATAACTATCTTTTAATTAAAATGCCTGTATTTATTACAAGAAATGGGGTCTATTAATGGAAAAGAACAAAGGCTTTACCTTGATGGAGATGCTTGTGGCGCTTGCGCTTCTTGTGATTATTGTAGGCCTGGCTGCGTTTTTATATGCGCGCGCCGCGCGCATTCGCAAGCTTATTACATACCAGAACGATGTCCAGAATGTTTTGAATTCAATAATCACTGAAATTAATTTTGGTTCGCGAGATACCATTGGTCTTCAATATGCCCACGATATATGGAAAGATGCAGACAATACTTTTTATCAATTGGGTTTTTATGATAGGGTTAATGAAGAAACTATTTTTTACCGCATTTCGCCAGGAATGGAATCAGGGGAACCATCCACAACCGGCGTAGATACAACAATATGGCAGGCAAAAACCCGGTCTTCTGGCATCCCTAATAAATGGACACTGATTGATGTAAACAGGTCTATTGTTCTTGTTTCAGGAACCGGTTTTACATATTATGTGCCAAGCAATTCCGGGCCTATAGCAGTTGATAATCTTGATGTTGATACACCCATTATTGCTGTAAAAATTGTGCTTCGCGGAATGACCACAGACCCATCCTTAAAAACAAGGCCTGTTATCACGGCAACAACCCTGGTAAGGCCAAAGAATAAACCTCCATTTTACAATAAATGAAACAATCCGGATTTACACTTATGGAGATTGTGTGTGTTATTGTTATCATATCAATGCTTGCCGCAGTTTCCCTTCCATCAATTCACAAAGCAAGAAATAAGGCAGCCATCGTAAAAACAAAGGCAATTATATCCTCTATTGAAGCCGCAGTGTTAATGTATCAAACCGATATGGGCAATTTTCCTGAAAGCAATGGTTCATCTCAAATTCTTATACAGGCTCTTATGGGGCCGTTCCACGATGAAAACTGGAAGGGTCCCTATATGAGATTTAAAGAAAAGGATATGGATGATGCCAAAAATATCATTGACAGCTGGGGAAATCCACTAATATATGAATATCCCCAATCAAAAAAAGAAAATGTGCCCTTTCTCATATTATCAGCCGGGCCTGATAGAAAAACCGACACAAAAGATGATATTGGAAACTGGTAAATTTAAGATAAAAGGTATGAGTCTTGTTGAAATCCTGGTTGCTATGGTAATTATAGGATTGTTTATGGTATTTTCTGTATTTTATCCTCATAAAGCGATAAGCCGAACAAACCTTGATATTACCTGTAAATGTGTCTGCGAAATTCTTAACAAGGCACGATCCTATGCAGTGGCGGAACACAAAAAGATCCAGGTTATATTTAACCATGATAGCTGTGGCATTTATCAAGATGGCAAAATCATTGACAAGATTTATAGATTCCCGCGCCTTATTGTCATTAAAGAAACAACAGATGGCTGTTCACCTGTTGAATTTCTGCCAGAAGGCACCGCAAAACAGGCAGGCCATATAACACTTGAAGACACAGCAACAAAAGCAACAAAAACAATTGTTTTATACAATCTCACAGGAAAGGCAGTAATAAAAAAATAAAAACCTCTTTTTTTGGAAAAATGATATCTAAAAAGGGCGTTTCTCTTATTTATGTTCTGGTGGCAACAATCATTCTTATTATTGGAATAAGCTATGTGCTTATTATTCTTCAGCAAACAGAAAACATTTATAGCAGAGCTTCACGTTCTCAAGATTTTTCTGTGGCTGCCGATATCCTTTTTGATCAGATTCAGCAGGAGTTTGGTACACCCGGTATACATGTTCCTGACCATATTGATGGGAAAATGTCAGGATTTAAAAACATTTACTATCACATAGAATTTATAAAAATAAAGGAAGGCCTTTATGAAATACATATTAAACTCGCAAAAAACCGGGAAGGCAAGCAATACTCAGAAGAATTTATATCGGCTCTCCACCAACGATAAAAAGGGCGTTTCTCTCATTGAAATTCTGGTTGCAGGCGTTATTATAACGATTGTTTTTATATCAGGGCTTATGATTTTTTCTACGACAACGCTGCGGATTGCAAAACAATCAGCAGAAAAAAGCATCAACCAGCAGGCAACAGATTTTACCCTGTTTCTTAAAAACAGATTAAAAGAGGCGATAATCCGTGATATCCCCGGACAATTCAGAATGGATTTCGTTGGAACAGAAACCTCTATAAAATTTATCGCTCCATATTCCCCCGGCGATGGCTCTGACCTTGGAAAATATGGGATTTACCATGATGGGAACGAAATAAAAATGTCGTTTGAAAGGATTGATAAAAAAACCAAAACATATTCATTTGAACCGGGATTTGCAGGAAGTCAAACACTGATTGAAAATGTTAAAACGTTTTCCTGTTCATACTGGGATGGCAATGTGTGGCAAAGGTATTGGGATACCACAAAACAGTCCGGCTCTGCCGCACTTCCGTCAAAAATAAAGATTTTTTTTGTTATAGGCGGTGGAATGATTGAAGGAAAAAACATTGAAGGTTCGTTTAATGAAGAAATCTGGCTTGCACAATAAGGGAAATGCTCTTATCTTTGCACTCGGAATTATTTTAATTCTTTTTGCTATCACTGCGGGAGGCCTTCTAATATTCAGCCATTGGGAAAAATCCTCATTTCTTATGTTTTCAAAAACACATTCTATTCACGCTGCGAAGATAGGCATCGAACAGGCAATATGGCAGCTTAAAAATGATAAGAATAATTACGATGGCTATGATGAAAGTTGGTATTGCGAATTTTCAGGCGATGATGCAGACCTTGATGAAAACGGAATGTGCGAAAGTAGATTTATCAATGTAAAAAATCTTCGTGGAAGGATTGTCGCGCGATATGCGGTTTTAATTGTTGACAACAACGGTTGCATCAATATAAACGCTGTGGCCAATAAGGCGAAAAACGGCAAACATAGCTTTAATGAGGGCTGGTCAACATTTGAAATTGGCTTTTATCCGGGATTATGCGATGATGTGGCCTGTAACCTGGTTGAATTCCGAAACGGAGACGATGGCGAAGCCGGAATAAAAAACACAGATGACGACACCAACAATAAAATTTTTTCCTGCGATGGAATAGACAATGACGGGGACGGAATTATTGATGAAACGAACGAAGGCATAGACGAACCAACAGAGTTCAACATGTTAAAACCATGCGGAGACGATAGGCCGTTTGCTGTGATTGAGGATATAAAAATGGTGGAACATATGAGAAAAGATATTTTCAATAAAATAAAACATCTTATTACCTGTTGGAGTTATGACCTTAATATTGATTCTGAAAATTATTTCCGCACAAATATTAACCATGCCTCTGTATCCGGGATTGCATCGGTTTTAAAAGACCTTGGCTATGAAAAAGACGATGCCTCCCAGATTGCGGTAAACGCAGTTGATTATAGGGACCCGGATAATATCCCCACTGTGGCGACAGATAGAGACGGCAGATATTTTATAGGAATAGAAAAAACGCCATACCTCAACGAGATTAAACCTGCTCCTGAAATTAAGGTTTCAAAAGCTGTGGTATATAACATGCCGGCTATCATCATAGAAGAATGTGGCCCTCATTTCATTGAAATCTTCAATCCGTATGATAAACCGATAAATATCAGTGGCTGGACGATTAAAGGAGGAATGATATCTTTGCCGGGATTCAATATAACCAATATTGCTAAACGCGCTCAGGAAACCATTGAGGAAATAGAAAAAGGGAAACCGCCAGAAGACGCCTCTTTGTGGACAACAAATTTCTGGCAGGCGCTTTGTCCCGGTTTAATAAAAATCCCTGATGGAACAATTATACCAGGGAATTCATATTACCTTGTGGGCGATTCAATAAAATGGAAATTTGTTATACTGCAAACAACAAAAGGAAATGTTATCATCCCTTTTTTAATCCCCATAAAACAACCGGCAAACGCAGACCAATTTGAACCAATACTGTTTATGAATTTTACAGGATGTCCTGAACTTTCAAGCATCTTCACAATAATCAGTAAAAGGTTTGGAATAAATATTCCCAGCGGCGATATTTCCCTGTTGGACGGGAAAAATAATCCTATTGAAAAAACCGATTATGGAGCCGGGGTTCCGGGCAAAGAAAGCAGGCAGAAAAACGATCCACGAATGAGCCGAACATCTGATTGGTTCACCTTTCCTCAAACCCCTGGAACAATGAATATATGTTTTACGCCTTCCACAGGAGAATTTACCCTATCAAATCAATTCGTTTGCTGGCAATCCTCGTTTAGAATAAAAAATATGCCGTATTCTTCGCCTGCTGAACTTTCATTTGTTCACAAAGGCAAACAATGGCAAACAATAAATCTCTGGCAATCATATGATAAAAAAATTCTTGACGCTTTTACAGTTGTTGAAAATGTGGAACAGCCGGTTATAGGAAGAATCAATATCAACACGGCAACACCTGAAACACTTTACTGCCTTCCATTTATAGATAGCAATATTGCTCGTCAAATCATCTCTTCCAGGCCTTTTAGTAACATCTGTGATATTGTTGGCGCACCAAATGGGTTGCTCAATCACGAAATCACAAAATATGGAACCAATCTGGTTGATGACAACAAAGACGGCTGGATTGATACAGAGGACGAAAAAGAATTGATAATTTCATCAATCATAAATCTTATAACAGTTAGAGGAAATGTTTTCACAATTAACGTAAAAGCCCAAAAAGTGATTGATTATGATAACAATGGTATAATAACGGAAAATGAAATCCTGGCAGAAACCAATTTCCGTGTTATCTACGACAGATTAAAGAATAAAATTATTGAAAGGAGACAGATGTGAAGATAAAACAGCCTATGAAAAAATGCTGGAGGACAATGATTACAGGGATAAAAAAAATATTCATAAATAATACCAAAACCAGGAAAAAAGCCATTACAGTGATTATCGGTATTATTGTTGTTGTCATTGCGGCATATTACGGCAATAAATACCATCAGAAAAAAAACGCAATAGCAATTGTTAATGGCGATATTATTACGCTTGAAGAACTAAAAGAAAAAATTTCAACATATCCTGAATTTTACCAAGAATATGTAAAACAGGTTCCCCAGCAGGCGCTTGAAGATTATATCAGCGAAAAACTTCTTACGCAGAAAGCGAAAAAATATGAAAGGCATTACAGAAAACAGATAAAAAAAGCCCTTGAAAATTATAAAAACGATCTTATCATCAAGGAATTTCTCCAGGACCAGGTTTTAAGCAAAGCAGATATTTCCCAGGAGGAAATTAATTCTTATTATAATGCCAACCTAAAAGATTTTTTTATACCCGAAAGAATACATCTGTATGAAATTGTTGTGCCGACCATTGAAGCGGCAGAAACAATATTGAAAAGATTGAGCGATGGCGAGGACTTTTCTGAAATCGCAAAACGCGAATCCATAAGCAGCTCAAAAGAAAATGGGGGAGACCTTGGAATGGTGACAAAAGGACAGCTTACCCCTGAAATTGAAGAAATTCTTTTTTCAATGAAACCCAATCAGATTCTTGGAAAAACTGTAAAAACAGAACAGGGCTATCACATTCTAAAAATTGGCGAAATTCAACCCTCTCATCTGCAACCCCTTGTAGAAGCAGCGCCAACAATCAAACAAATTTTGATAAATCAGAAAAAAACCCAGCTTTTGAACGATTATCTAACCCAGATTAAAAATGATTCAAAGATTATACGATTTACTGATAAACTCAGGCAGTTGTGAGAATGAATAAATTATATATACCCATATTTATTGTTTTTTTTGCATCTATCCTTTATGGAATAGAGGATAAATGTATTGCAACGGTTGGAAATCGGATTATCTGGGATAATGACGTGAAAGAAAGGGCAGAGGTGCGCAATCTCTCTTATGAATCAGCCCTTTTTGAGCTCATCGCTGAAAACCTTTTTGCTATCCAGGCAAAAAAAGAAAATATTCCGGTATCACGGGAAGAGATTGATAATCGGTTGAATATTATCATAAACGGTTTTCCATCAAAAGAACAATTTTTTATATTCTTATCCGAAAATGGCGTTTCCATTGACCAATACAGAGAAATCCTTGCAGACCAAATAAGAACAGAAAAATTTATCGCCCAGAAAATATCAAGCAAGATTTATATCTCGCCAGTAGAAATCGCAAGAAGATTATCCAGCATGTCTACGGGAAATCAGGTGATTATTTTGAGTAAATCATTCAATAACATCAGCGAAGTGGAACCTTTTATCGTAAAATTAAAGGAAAATCAGAATGAAGCCATTGCCGAAATGAATTCAACAGGATGGATTGATAGAACCCGTCTTAACCCCGCATTGATGCAGGAATTAGATAAATCCGGCAAAGGAAATCCTGTTATTATTAAGTCCTCAGAAAGAATTGGTTTATATGTTCTTATGGATGAAAAACAAACCTCCCCTGAGGAAAATTATATGAGGGCAAGAAAAGAATTGTACAATGAAAAATTTAATGCCTTGCTCAGTAAATACGCGCAAGAATTATTAAGCTCTATCAGTGTAAAAATTTTTGACCCAGCACTTGAAGAAAAAATCCTTCATAATAAATGATTCGCACACTTATAACAATTGGCGACCCTTCTGGCATTGGGCCTGAAATATCATTGAAGGCCGTTGACAAACTGATTGATGAAAATTTTGATTTTATCCCTATTCTTGTGGGAGACAAGGCTGTTATAAAAAAGGCAAAAACAATTTCCGGCATTAAAAAAAATCTTTTCAGCCTGGCTGAGAATGAAAAACCAAACAAATCTGAGATTTTCTTTATTGACACAGACATCATAAAAGATGAAAGATTCCCTCTCTGCAATGATAATAAGATTTCAGGAAGGGCCTCGTTTACATATCTTGAATTGGCATGGCAATTGCTTAAAAAACATGTCGGGGATTGTATTGTCACCGCTCCAATTTCAAAGAAAGCATGGAATCTGGCAAACATTCCATATAAAGGACATACCGACGCTTTATCAGATATGTCTGGAGAAAAAACATACATGCTTATGAACGCGGAAAATTTACAGGTTCTTCTTGCAACAACCCATATTCCATTAAAACAGATATGGAAATATCTCACAGCGGAATATCTTTTCTCCTGTACAAAATTAACCGTGGAATTTTTAGAAAAATTTTTTGAAACGGATGATATAAAAATAGGTTTTTGCGGTCTTAATCCCCATGCCGGAGAAACAGGAACCATCGGAACAGAAGAAAACACCATTATCAGGCCTGTGGTGGAAAAGCTTATTGCCAGCAATTTTCATGCTTCTGGTCCATATCCTGCTGATTCTATTTTCAGGAATGCACTTTCCCATCATTTATTTAATCTGATTGTTTCTCTTTATCATGACCAGGCGCTTATCGTTCTTAAAACACTTTTTTTTGAAAAACTTGTAAATATAACTGTTAATGCGTCTGGATGGATAAGAACAAGCCCTGCGCATGGAACTGCTTTTGATATCGCATGGAAAAACATGGCGGACTTTTCTTCAATGCAACAGGCGATAAAAATAGCCGCGGCTATGGCGAGAAAAAAACAGCATGGATACATTTCTCACCCTCAATAATTTGCAACTGCTTTTCAAACAGCATCGTATTCAGCCAAAAAAAACCCTCGGTCAGAATTTTCTTATAGATAGAAACATCCGCAATAAAATTCTATCCTTTATTGAAATAACAACAGACGATATCATCATTGAGATTGGCGCGGGCACAGGCGCGTTAACAGGGCTTCTGTCTGAAAAAGCCGCGCTTGTTTATGCCTTTGAAAAGGACGAAAAACTTGTTGAGATTTTACAGGAACAAACCTCAGGGTTATCAACGATTAATATTATAAAAGGGGATTTTCTTGAAATTGACGAAGGATTTTTCCGCACAATAGGCAAAAAAATCAAAATTATTGGCAATCTGCCCTATTATGTGGCATCACCAATACTTTTTAAACTTCTTGATATGAGATATTATTGGAATACAGCGCTGGTCATGATACCAGAGGATGTGGCATTAAAAATTGTGGCAAAAACTGGAGATAAAAATTTTGGTTTTATGGGTTTCGTTTTTTCGTTATTAACCCAATCTACCATATGTTATAAAATCAAGGGTTCTGCTTTTTATCCTGAACCGGAAATTACCTCTGTCTTAATGAAAATATCAATCCCTGACAAACCATTAATGGAAATAAAAAATCAGCAACTTTTCTGGAGCATTGCTCCAAAACTTTTTGTTCAAAGAAGAAAAACGATTTTGAATGTTATGAAAAATTCGTTTCATATAAATAGAGAAACTGCTATAGAAATTCTACAGAAAGCAGGCATCCAACCACAATTACGAAGTCACCAGATAGAAATTCCATATCTGATAGAACTTATCAAACAGATTTCAAAACAGATTTAACATCCATAAGAAAAACCATCCTGATGAAGCCATGCCAGAATAATTTATGAAAATCGTATAAATGCCGGTAAATATTACTCAGACGATGATATATCTTCCTGATCATCGTTTTCATTTTCATCATCCGATATTGAAGATGAAACAGGCTCTATAGCAGACTTCAAACCAAGGGATATCTTCTTTCCTTCAGGATCTATCTCAAGAACAACAACATCAATTTTCTGTCCTTTTCTCAAAATTTCCGAAGGATGTTTTATGGGCACAGTAGAAATATTTGAGATGTGAAGCAACCCATCAATGCCTTTTTCCAGTTCAACAAATGCGCCAAAATCCGTTATATGACAGACCTTGCCCTTTACAACAGAACCAACAGGGTATTTCTTCGCTATTTCTGGCCAGGGATTTGGTTCCATCTGTCTTAAACTAAAAGAAATCGTTT
>CAZSTE010000031.1:0-9822 GCA_964609735.1 uncultured bacterium | reverse complement strand
GGTTTAAGGCTTCAAAAGACGAGGTTATCTGCGGTCAGGTTTTTGCATCTGAAAACCCAGGCGAAGAGATATTGACGGTTTCAGCAAATGGCTATGGCAAACGGACATATGTAAAATATTACAGAAAACAAAAAAGAGGCGGTAAGGGCGTTATTGACATGAAAATCAATGGCAAAACAGGATATGTGGTCAAAACAAAAATGGTTATGGACAACGATGAAATGATCGTGATGACAGTAAAAGGTATGATAATTAGGGTGCCTGTTAACGAGGTTAGAAGGGTTGGACGAAGTACACTTGGGGTAAAACTTATTAATCTAAATCAGGGAGACCGTATTGCTGATGTCGCAATTGTCAGAGAGACAGAAGACATTTGAATACATTGACCATCCCGCGGATATTGGCTTAAGAATATATGGCAAGAATCTGCCTTCCCTTTTTAAAAATGCGGCTATTGCCATCTATGATGTTATTGGACCATCATTCAGTAACAAAAAACAAAACATATACAGGAAACAAATTGTTTTAACTGCTAATTCAGTGGAAGAATTGCTTGTATCATTTCTTAATGAGATTCTTTTTTTTGCTTTTGGTTCTCATGTGATATTTCAACATTTCCTTATTAAGATAATCAAAAATAACGGAGAAACTACACTTGAATGCGATATGGCCGGGAAAAAATTCGCCCATATCAAAAGGGAGGTAAAAGCCGTTACCTATCACAGGGTAAAGATTATCAAAAAAGACAAATATATTGTCACAGATATCATTGTTGATATCTAAAAGGGGGCAAAGTGCACCAAAAAGAATTAAATATGTTTAAGGATATTTTAATAAAAAGAAAAGAAAAAATCCTAAAAAGTTTATCTCAACTTGAAGAAAACACATCCAAGGGTTCAAGAGGCACAGCACTGGAAGGTTCTGGTATTCCCACCCATATCGCAGAACTGGGAACGGATGTCTTTGAAAAAAATCTTGACCTGGATCTTACATCTTCTGAGGTAGAACTGCTTCAAATGATAGAAGAATCGTTAAAAAAGATTGAAACAAAAAAATACGGGATATGTGAATCCTGTAATAAATCAATTCCAAAGGCGAGACTGCACGCGATTCCTTACACAAAATATTGCATAAAATGTCAGAAACAACGCGAAGAAACAAATCAAGGAAAGGCATAATAACATTGTTTCTTTTTTATTCTGAATTTTTAATTGCATTTATACTGGACAGAATCACAAAACATATTGTTTTATCAACAATTCCAGAAAACAGCTTTGTGGAAATATTTCCCTTTTTTTATCTCAGAAACATAAAAAACACGGGTATTTGTTTTGGTTTTCTTGACAACCCCATATATCTACCATTTTTAATTGTTGCATCATTTGTTGCTCTGATACTTTTTTTTATACTTGTTCATAAAAACATACAACATCTTTCCAAATGGTCATGTCTTTGTCTGGCACTTGTTTCTGGAGGAATATCGGGAAACCTTATTGATAGAATAGCATATAAAGGCGTTATTGATTTTATTGATTTTCGCATATGGCCTGTCTTTAATCTTGCAGATACATTTATTGTATGTGGTGTTGCGTGTTTGCTTGTTTTCTATTCAAGGGGAAAAAATGCATCCAGAATGTTTCAGAATAGGTAATTTTGTTATTTACTGGTATGGCATATTTGTTGCAATAGCAGTATTGGTTTGTTGCTTTCTTTTTCAACAAACCGCAAAAAAACATGGTTACTCCGAAGAGATATCAGGAAAAATAATTTTTTCTACTGTAATTGCCGGAATTATCGGGGCTCGACTGGTTCACGTTTTTTCTTATTATCATTATTATTTCCGTAACCCAATTGAAATTGTGATGATAAGAAACGGCGGTCTGGCAATTCAAGGTGGTATATTATTTGGCATTCTGGCAATGGTCTATAGTGCGAAACAGGCAAGAGTTAATGTATTACATACACTGGATATGGCTGCTGCTGTGATTCCTCTTGGTCAGGCCATCGGCAGGATTGGATGCTTTCTGCATGGATGTTGCTATGGATGCCCATCAAATCAATGGTTTTCCGTAAAATTTCCATTTCTTGATATACGGGTTATACCAACCCAACTGTATTATTTTCTTGGAGATATGCTTATTTTTTTATTTCTGTATCTATTTTCAAAAGACAAACATAGAAATGGAGAAATTGCCGCATGGTATTTTATATTTTTTGGCACCCTTCGATATTGGGTTGACCAATTTAGAGGAGATCTCATTCCAAATTCATATGGACTTTATTCAACACAGATATACGCGATTATCTGCTTTTTAATAGGAGCGTTCTGGATTTTCAGGATATTTTTAGAACCTCAGAAAACAATCTGATAAATGGTTTTTGCGATTAAGGCAACAGCGACTGAAACCATTCCTATAAGCCCCATTCCACAACCATAACCAGCCAGTATAATGGGTGTATATCTCTGCCATGTTTGCTTACCAATCTTTTTAGCAAAGTAAAATCTGCCAAGCAGAGCGCCAATAAACATGGGTATTGTATAGTGGGGCCACATTGAAATACCACCAATAAGACCATAAAAGAAGGTCACCGGCATTTTTAGTAAGCCCAGAAACATATTAAGAACCACCCCGCCAACTGCAAAAGATAAAAAGTATACAGGTTTGATGGCCTTTAACATATAGGTAGTTCCTGAATCACCAAGGGTACTACTCAACCATAAACATTGCGTCAAGGCATTAAGAGGCCACATCTTTTGCACATATGGATAGGAAGAAGAAGGTATCGGCGAAAGATGCCAGATAATAGACCAGAAAAGAAAACTGCAAAAAAGCATTATAACAAGCGCGGTGAATTCTGCCTTATACCAGCTTGTAAATTTTGTTCTTGTAAGTTCCAATTGTTTAAACCCCTGAGACATCCCGCCAACATCAATATATGGAATAGGAGCAAACCATATTCCTACCCCTCTGTATCCGCTGAATATAAAACTGGCTTCTCTCAAATAAGGAAAAGAAACCCCACCGGCGCCTGTTAATCCAATCATTCTTGCTGATATATAACTAACACAGGGGGTAAGTATAAAAGAAAAAAGGAGAATAATAATCACTGGAAATTCTGGAACAAGGATATGTGTGATTACAACAAATATTATTGTGGCAAGCGCCCATAAACCACATGCCACCCACATAGGATAATCGCCTCTTCCTTCTGGCATTTTTTCAACTGCTGTTTGTTTTTCCTTTTTTATGGTGATCGCCTTCCATAATCCAAGAAGTCCAACGCATATTCCACTTCCTATTGTTGCATTAATCCAAAAATCCATGTTTGTCGCAATTGAGGTTGGAACAACACTCATGCCAGGCTGCCAGTTTTTGATTATATGGGCATGGTACAAAAGTGGATTTGCCACACACTGGGCAAGTATTGAAGAGGTGATTGAACCAACAACAACCCAAAACGGCAACACAAATCCGGTAAGAACAATTCCGATGTCTGTCATAATTCCCATCAAACAGGTTGGTATTTTTGCGCTTATCTGAGAAGTAAAATCAATCCATGGAATGGGTATCAACTGAAATGGTTTTGTCATAAGAAGCCCTGTAATTGCCGGTATTACAATATAAAAGGCCCCATAAATAATTCCAATCATGGCGCTGATACTAAAAATTCTCCATCGCCAGCCCTCGCTTTTGCCCGACACCTCTGCAAGGGCTATTGCTCCTTCAGAAGCTACAGGAGCCATTGGGAAAGCAAGTTTTTCTTTGTCACTTGTAATTCTGAACATCACATAACCAAGTGTAAATTGAGCTATTCTGAAGAAAATAGCAGTGACAACAATTACCACAATCGGTCTTATCCAATCATGATGGAAAAGGGTTCTTTTGAAAAATGCCTCGGAATTTAATGGAGGCGCAACCCATGATGGAATCTTGTCTGAGATGCCAAAAGAAATGGCATAATGGGATTGAATCAAATATTGTCTCCATATTAGTTCTCCAAACGCGCCGCCCTGCGCAACAAGCCCTGATGTTCCCAAAACCGCGGTTCCGCCAAGCAGGCTTCCCGCTATTATGTAAAGGATATAAACCTCCTGCTTTTTCAATGTTATAAAAGACCTTTTTGCTATTTCAACAAGAAGGATTACAGTAACCCATTGTGCGGCGCCGCCAAGACCTCCGCCTGTAATAAGTCCAAGATAGATTGAACCAGGCAGCATAATAAAGCCAATAAATAACGCGGCAATTATTGTTTTTAAACTAAAACCTTCCTCAAATGCTTCTTCAATCTCTGGTTTAAAATTAGAAATAGAATTATCTGCCATTTTCTTCCTTGTTATGAAGAAGAAATACCAAGCTGCGCCAAACCCTGTTTTTCATAATCCTTTTTGATTTGTATACTGATGGTCCGCCATACAAGAAATTGCTTCCGTATGCCGTCAAGAAATCTTCTATTAAGCCGTTTCCAATCAGAGGTTTCTCCACTCTGTCGCGTAATCTCAAGATTTATTGTATAGAAATTATATTGTCCAAGTGCTGACATTATAATTTTAACCTGTTGAGTAACCCCCAGATCAAATGGCGATAAAGCAATATTGGTGGCAATGATGTATGTGTATTTTCCTGCGGGCGTTTTTTCAGCAAGCAGTTTGGCGCCATTTGTGTAGAAATTTCCGATTGAAACATCCTGATATGAATTAAAATATTCTGTTAAAAATGTTGCAAGACCAACCACCTCCACCTCGCTTACGGTAAAAGGAAACTCAAAAATCCAGATATCACTCGTTGGTTCTGGCAGTACCCATCGTCTTGTAACATCAGGCACTGCCATCTGCGATGCCTTTCGCGCGGGATAAACTGTTGAAAGCAACACCGTGATAATAATGACAATTGTCGCAAAAACAGCAGAAAGAGAAGAATAGTTCAATGTCAAACCTTGGAGGAATCCGGTTACAATAAGAAATTTCGTTACCATCTGACCGAGCAGATACCCTCCCACTGCGCCCAAAACAGCAAACACAACAGATTCAGCCAGAAAAAGAGACGCAATGTGGGTTGGTGCAAGACCAACGGCACTATATGTTCCAATCTCGCGCAATCTTTCGTACACAGATCCCAACATTGTATTCAAAACAATCATTGCGGCGATTAAAATTGGAATAATAAGATTGCTCAACCCAGAAAAAGAGGTTAACCCTATGCTGCTGTAAACAACAACCTTATCCTTGTGTCCTACAAAAAGTATTGCCGCGAGTTTTGAAATAAAAGATTCCACAAGTTCTTCCACATTCTCATCCTTATAAAATCGCACAGCCACAGATTGCAATGTTCCTTTAAAATCCTTAACCGCCTTTACAGAAACAATGGGAATATTTGACGGCTCAATGTGAATAAAGCTTTCAAGCTTTTCAACAGACGAATATATCTGAGCCTGCTGTTCCATCTTCAGTTTTGAAAGCTCGTTTGAAGGAAGTGAAGCAAAATTCACAGGCGTCAAGAACCCATCATCAAGATCCTTAATTTTGCTCATTTTTTCTGAATCAAATATACCTTTTACAAGAAAGGGCCGTCCAAATATTATAATGCATGTTTTTCCAACATCATCAGATGTTATGCCAATACTATTGGCAATTTTATCCGGAAGTATCACAACCTCGTCATCCTGGTCCGTTAACCAGGAACCTGCAATCAAACATTGATCCAGTTGGGTAATATCTTTCTCCGCAGGGGCAAGACCTAAAAGTCCGGAAATATAACAAAAATTGGATTTATTTTTTATTTCAATAGCAGTTTTGTTTTCTAATTCTTTGTTTATAAACCAGTATCTCGGCGCAATAATGCCGTGGCCGGAAAAATCGTCAACAACATAATTGTATGCCACCTCTTGAAGAGGGTTCCATAACCTATCTCTGAAAAGAACCCCCTGGTAAAGAGGCTTATTCGGTTTTAAAATCTGATTAAACCTCATATATGATTTTATTGAGGTAAAAGAAAGCACGGTAAACGTTAAAAGAACGAGTGTTATCCCTGTAAGTACTGTCCGTATTTTCCTTCGCTTCATATTTGCCACACCAAGAGAAAACGCAGTCGCTGTAGCGGTAATTCTTCCAATATCGCTTTCATAGACCTTTGCACTTTCTCTTTTAAGTTCCTGCATCTGTTGTTCAAATCTTGATGTGATAATTCCTATAACCACGATTGAAAGCACAAGCACAATAAAAGCAAGCAATATCAGCTCCGGTGCTTCTGTCAGCTTAAAGGCAGGATGAACAAACCGCATAATCAGGTATATCAAAATAAAAATAAAAGCCATTCCCGCAATTTGTTTTTCAAGTTTTGGAAACCCAAAAAATAATCTTTCGCCAAAATAGGCAAACGGCAGAAGCAAAAGAAAATAAAAGATTATACCTTTAATCACATCATTTGCTGTGTTTTTTACATCAGGATATGCCCGCGATTCTATTGCCTGGGATTGTCTTGAATAACTTAAAAAATCCTGCCAATTCAATGTTTTTCTGGCTGTCTCAGCCTGTTTAAGAAAACCTTTTGACTGTTGCTGCAATATCTCCAACCGTTCATTTCTAATATTGTATCTTTTAAAATTGGAAACCCTGTATTCATCAAGTATAATCATATCCTTTGCCGCCTGATATTGAAGATCTTTAATTACATCGGTTGTGCTTACAGGAAATCCAAGTCCTTCAGCCTTTTCTTTTGATTGTGTTGTTGCTTCTGAATTTAAAAGAAGAAGTCTTATTCCGAGAGGACCAGATTCCCCAGCAATTTTTACATAACTACCAGGTTTGGCAAAAACAACGCCACAGGATTCGCTGTATGAACTCCATTGCCATGGAGGGCTGTCAAATGTTTCAAGAAAATATGAATAGGCATCAGGCAGGCTGTTTGATAAATCAAAAACATCAAGCCGATTTATAGGTGTAAGATATTGCGGATCAATAAGACCAATAATATTAATGGGCTTACAATCAAAAAGAACAATCATCCATCTTTTATTGAATGTATCAAGACCTACCCTATTAGGATATTGTTCATCCCCATTGGCGCCATAATCAGGCGCCATATATATATCGCCTGAATGCTCATCGATTGAATATGCCTGCAGAAGAAATCCACTTCCCATTGGACATCCTATTATGTCTGCCTCGCCATTTTCATCTGTTTTTTCAACAATATCCGACCTAACTCCAAAAAATGATTTTTGATATGGAACCGTGTATCCAGCCATATATTGCCTTCTTGGCAAAACAAGAGCACCCTTAATTGGTTCGCTGGGAATAAAACTTTTTTTAGGATCAAACCTCACAACATTTGCAGTAAGTATGCAGAACCGATCCTTAAGATTCAGTTCACTTCCAGAGAAAAATTCAGGGTCATTAAGCGCAAGACTGATCATTTTTTTAATCAGATTGAATTGTTTTTGAAGATTGCTTATTTGTATTTTTTCTGCGGTGTCATAAGGGGTATCTATATATCTTCTTGAATCATTAACAGTAATAAATGAAATTGCAGGATATCCTGCCAGCACCACCTGTTCTCCATCTGTTCTTATTACCTCAGGTAAAAAATTTGTCCATCCAATTCCTTTTTCCGGGCTTACACCGTTTATAACACTCTGTTCCTCATTGTAACCATATTTTTTGCATTCCTTTTTTGCGGTTTCAATAAGTTTTTTAGCAAACGGCGCAAGAAATCGCTGATAAAGAAATTCATAAGAATTATGCCACAACCCAAGCTCATCTGATTGACTGGTAAGGTCGAGGCAAAAAACAAATTTCGCATCAATGGGTTCTGAAAGCTTACTTTTAACATGAGGAGAACCTCTCATGTGTTGAGATATAAAGGAAGAAATACCCTTCATGGATTGGAAATGACCGGATGTCGCGAGAAAAATCACAGTGCGCTTCGGTGGATTTTTTGCAAAATAATCTGCCAGTTCCAGAAGAACCGAAATCCCACAGGATGATTCAGCGCCCGGCGCAAGCGTTGGCACCACACTGATCGCATCGTAAAAACCCTGTATTATTATGATTTCTTTTTTTAACCCAGGGTCATTACCCTCCAATATGCCGTATATATTATATGAATCCTTTCCCTTCCAAGATATTTTTGCAGTAAGACACGCCTGTTTATTTTCTGCTGCCAGATTGCGTATTTTCTCTGCATATTGTCTTTTAAGCAAAAACCTTGGAATATTCAATGGAACCGACACAAACTTTTTTTCTGCTTCTGCTCTGCTTGTATCCAGAGGTTCTATAAATATAACCGCCTTTGCGCCCAAAGATGCTATATCAAGCCAGAGGTTGCCTGAATTAAATTCCATAACGACAATATTGCCGGAGATGTTTTTGCCGGAAACCGACTTAAGACCCGCATCATCGCAATAAATAAGATTGCCCACAATCCCCTCCAGGGGAGTTGTAGAGGTTCTTATGGAATTAGGCCATACGGCCTCAAGAGGAATGTTTTCATTCCCGGCAGTAAGGCTTGCAAATTCCTGCACAGGAATAACCACATTAAATTTTTCCTTCGCTATCTTTTTTATTCCGCAGGAACGGAACGATGTTTCTATATAGTTTGCGGCTTTTAGACAGGATTCTGAACCAGATATTCTTTCAGGAAGCGATGAAAAGTAAGAAATGTGTTTATTAAGACCTGTTTCCTGGGCAAAAGCAAGATTGCAAATAAGTACTGCCAGAAACAGGCATTTACTAATCCTCATTTTGTAGTCCATGTAATTTTGCCCATGCCAAACGATTGCCGGGATTGTTATTAACTTCTTTTATAAACTCGTATTTTGCCTGTTTGGGGTTATTGAGTTTTTCCATTATCATACCTCTTAAAAGATATACCTCTGGAAAATACTCATTCATTGATATTACCTTTTCAGTATTAACAAAACTTTGATTATACCTACCCTTATAGAAATCCACCATCGCCTGGTAAAAATAAAAATTAACACAGTTTGGATAATAAGTCAATGCTTTTTGGGTAAACATTTCAGCCTCATTATACATAGCCAAACCTATGTAAGCCTCTACTATTTTTTGATAAGAAGCACGATCGTTTTTATGTGATATTTCATTCTTCCATAATAAAATTGCCTTATCCTGATATCCCCTTTTCCATAAAACTGTTGCCCGATTGCATGGTATTATTGTCCAGATAATACAAACAAGGCTAACCGATGCCACAAAGAAAAAAATAATTTTAATGGCGTGTTGTTTTTTTAGTTTCATTTTTTTTGTAATGGTACGCTTGAAATCTTTTTATCCTTTTTATTAATATTATTATGGTGATAAAAAGGGCAAACAAAAGAGACATATTGGAAATTAATGGCGGTTTTCTCAGAATTTCAGGCCAGAGCATCAATATAGCCACTATCAACAGGACATCTTCCCATACTGGCGTGTTTTTCATTGTTCCATAAGAGCGAAAAAAAACAAACAAGCGGATTTTTATTGCCGGGAGGGGGATTTGAACCCCCACGCTGGTAAGCATACGCCCCTCAAACGTACGTGTCTGCCAATTCCACCATCCCGGCGATTTTATTATAATAAAATTATACACAAGATTTTTTTATAAGCAAATCATCGCGGGGTAAAGCGGTTAAATAAAATTAAAAGTTGTTTAATAGCTTATGCCAATAAACCCATCTAAAAAATAAATTTGACAGCAATAAAAAAATTAATATAATAAATAGATATTGACAATTTTCCTATTACCGGGTATAATTTTATAAAAATAAAAATTAATGATAATAGGATTTTTTGGTCTTTGAAAATTTGGATTTGTGGCCAAGCTA
>CAZSTE010000030.1:0-9968 GCA_964609735.1 uncultured bacterium | reverse complement strand
ATGATATTACATTGTTTTTTTATTAAATCTGGTCAGATCAGATAAAATCAGCAATGATAATATTATTACTTACCCAACTGGAGCCGCATACTACAACCGCTTACACATGTTATCATAATCAATGCTACCAGTAAAATCATATAAAATCGTTGCCTCATAACCAACCTCCTGGCTTGCTTTATCTCTAATACCAGTTTAGGATACAAAACAAAATAAATAGTGTAAATAAATAGTGTAATAGTATAGTTCAAATACTAAAATATGTCAATATGATTTTTATAAGTATTAGATGGATTAATTCGTTTAATGGTTTCAAAAATAAGGATGAAGAAAATCCTGTTTTTTTATCCGGCAGGATGTATTTTTCTGCTTTTGGTGTTATAATAGTTTTGTAATTTGTAAAGGAGACGTTTTTAATGATATTCAAAAGAAAAATATTTTTTTATATTATATCTGTGTTATTGGTTATATCTTCATTATCCTATGGAAAAACAAAATACTCTGAAATTCTTGATAGAAAAATTTTTGCAGATACCCCGCCTCAACCGCAAAAAAATGTTACATCAATCTTGAAACCCGCGCCATTGCCACCTCTTGAATCAATAATCACCCTGAAGGGCATAATCTATTGTCCTGATGGGAAATCAAAGGTAATTATACAGATAAATAGCAAAAAAATCGAGGTATTATGCCAACAGGGAGATATTATAGAAAACGCGAAGATAATCAGGATTAATGAATCAAGCCTGGTTTTTTTATATGATGATAAAGAGGTAATCTTGGGCTTACAAAAACCAAACCTCGGCACCTCAGCGATTTCCATCAAGGATAGCCCTGTAAAAGCAATACCATATGGTACAACATATTCTCAAGGTTCTTCTGTTGCTTCAACCGGTATATTCAATACCTCTGATAATATACCGAAACCAGACCAGCCGCGAAATATTAAGATTAATGACATCGTTGAAAAATTTCGTTCTGACCCATCCCTTTTTGCAAATGTAAGCGTATCTCCATATATTCAGGAAGGAAGGGTTGAGGGTTTTGCAATAAATAAAATTCCAGAAGGGATTAACGCCGGGGATGTGGGTATTCAGGTTGGCGATGTTATAAAAAGGGTAAATGGCGTACTTATAGATAGTTTAGGAAAGGCATACGCCGTTTATACAGGACTAACAAAAAGTCAATCAAAACTTGCAACTGTTGAGATTTTGAGAAATGGTCAGCCGATAATATTGACATATAGATTGGATTAATTAATGCATCCGGCATTTTTTGAGGAACAACTGCCAGATAAAAAGGTTAGATGCGGGTTATGCAACCATTATTGTATAATCCCAGATGGTAAATGTGGCATCTGTAAGGTTCGGATTAACAAGGATGGCCATCTTTATTCTCTTGTCTATGGAAACCTTGTTGCCACAAATATAGACCCCATTGAAAAAAAACCATTTTTCCATTTTCTTCCGGGAAGCAGCTCCTTTTCTATTTCAACAGCCGGATGTAATTTTAGATGTCATTTCTGCCAGAATTTTGAAATTTCTCAGATTTCTTCAAACTATGAATTTTGCGAACCATCAATAGAAACGTCTGAAATTGTGCGACTTGCAAAAAAATATCACTGCAAAAGTATTTCTTATACCTATACTGAACCGACTGTATTTTTTGAATATGCGTATGAATGCGCTGTGTTGGCAAAGCAGGCAGGATTGAAAAATAATTTTGTGACAAATGGTTATATGAGTGAAAAGGCGCTGGAGAAAATCGCGCCATATCTTGATGCAGCCAATGTTGATTTAAAAGGAGATGAACAATTCTATCAAAAACTCTGCGGTGCGCATGTTGAACCTGTTTTGAACAATATCCAGCTGATGAAAAAACTGGGCATATGGATTGAGCTTACAACACTTGTTATTCCAGAATATAATGATGAATATGACAGCCTTAAACGGCTGATAGAATCAATTGGCAAAATTTCATTTGAAATACCCTGGCACATTTCAAGATTTTTTCCCACATATAAAATGTCAGACCATTATCCAACCCCTGTTGAAAAACTATACGAATTGAAAAAACGTCTAAACCAGGCCGGGTTTTACTATGTGTACACAGGCAATATTTCTACAGGCGATGGCGAAAATACCATTTGCCCTCAATGCGGTTATCAATTAATCACAAGAGAAGGATATCTTATTACCAAGAATAACATCGTTAAGGGTTCTTGCAGAAAATGCGGGTTCAACATTGCCGGAATCTGGGAATAGTTTTTTCCTTCCATCATTTAGGAATAATAATGGTTATTTAAAAATCCTTTTTGTTTCCTGATACCAAAAAACAAAATCAAGGTGAGAAACCTTAATCCCAATTTTATCTGCAAATTTTTGCATCCTCTTTTCAATCTCCAGGTATTGTTTGGGGGTGAGCGATTTTGGAATATTTTTTATAATTTTAAGCTTGTAAAGTTTCCTCAATATATGCCTATCAAGAATTGCGAGATCTTCGGATCTTCCAATATTTCTTAAAAAATGTGTTGCCTCTTTCATCCCTATTCCCTTTACATTTTTAACAAGATAATTTCTTATTTTTATGACGTCTTTTTCTTTTTTTAATGTATTGATAATTTCTTGAAGCAAGCCGCGCACTTTAACAATTGATTCTGACTTTGTCTTATAGAATCTTACACCATTTAGATATTTTTGAATCTGATTTTTTGTTCCACGGGTAAGTGTTTTTGTTCTGGATAATTGTTTAACACATCTCCAACAGGTCTCTGCCTTTGATTGGGGCGTAAGAATACAGAAACATATTTCATTGAAAATATCCGGGCCTGATAATTTTTTTCCTTTTTTTGCGAAAGAATAAAGTTTTTTTTCTATTTGGTTTTTTATCTCATTATAACTGGAGAAAATATCTGCAATTTCGTTTTCTTTCATTAGAAGATTCCCGCTTTTTTATAAAAGGCGTTTAGAAAAAATGATATTAATTTTGCCCTATTTCGCTTAATTTTCCTCTAAGAACACCCATAAATGTTGAAATATCAAATGCGGGATGAAGCGTTTTTTCGTTTTTCCTCAAAAATTCAAAAACATCTTCAAATTGTTTTTTGCAATCAGATGACCTGGTAAGATATGCATCATACGCGGGAATTAATAATTTAAGAAGTTTAAGATAATAATCAAGATATCTCCAGGACCAACCAACCGCGCCCTTTGCGGTTTTTGTCTGTTGTTTTACAACTGCATCAAAATCTTCACAAAGTTTTTGCATTTTTTTTATGTTTATAAGGGCCTGCTTTATCCTTTTTTCATCTGGATGAGGAACAAAAACAGATTGAAAAAGCGGTTTCCACAAATCAGACATTTTTCTTAAAAAACCAACAACATCAGAAGCATGTTTTATGTCAAAAGCATCAGAAAATGTTTGTTCAACAATTTTGTTAAAAGAATTTTTTTTGTTCCAAAGGGTGCGGGCAAGAATATCCATCAAAAGATTTGTCGGAAAGGACACCCGTTGATTTTGACATGAAATAAAGCCATCTAGATTCATATGTGTTAAATACACAATATCCTTGTGAAGAACCCTGGCGATAGTAAAATGGTTTAAATCACAATAGCATGCCCAGAGAAGATGATAATCAAAGTCAACGCCCTCTCCCTTAAATGTTTTTTGCCATGCCTGTAAATAAAGCATGTTGTCCGCTGTGTTTGTCGGCATTTCAAGTTTGTTTTTAACATACGGTTTTATTCCCTCTTCGGGTTTTGTGTCGGCAAATGATTGAAGATAATTTCGCGCTATTGGCGCAAACATAAGAATAAACCTGTCCTGATTCTTTATTTTTTCTTTTTCTGGCGGCCAGAGAAGGTCAACATAAATTAGAAAAAATATTTTTGTTTGAATATTTTTTGAGGTCAATTTTTCATCAAGTTCATTAAGCATCATCACATAAAAATCTGAAACAGGTTTTTTATTGCAGTTAGTACATTCACAGTTATTGTTTGCGCTATCTGCAAGCCAAAAATGTATGGCATCAACATCAGGGTGCGTTTCAGCATAATCAACGACGGCATCTGTAATTGCCGACCTTACCTGCGGATTTGAATAACAAAGATTTGTGTTGAGAGGCACATTCCTAAAAAATTTTCTTTCCCCATTAATCAACGCAAGATATGCCTGTTTTTCAGGGGATATCTTTTGTAAAATATTTTCTTCAGGATACCAACCCTCGCCTTCAATGCCAAGAGCGCGACATGTCCATCCATGTCCCATTTTTTCAAGCCTCATACCGCGTTTTTTCAGTTCTTTAACAATCGTGGCAACTGCTTTTTCGGCATCCTCTTTTTCAAATTTTTCGGGTTTCATATAGGGATTGTCAGAATGTTGATACCACCTTTTGAAAAAATATGTGCCAAAATCAAATTGAATAAAATATCCATTCATATAGTTTTTTGCTGCCCAGTCAATAAGATCGAGCACATGCTGAAGTGATGTTGCTCCCTCAATACACAGTGTCCTGTATTTATAGGAGGCCTGCTCGTCAACATTAATATTTCTTTTTATGCCTGTAATTTCTGGAATGATTTCTCCACGATTGCCGGGTCTTATCCATCTAAAACCAAGTTCATATAAAAATCTGTAAGAAGCGAAAAGAACGCTTCGCGGATTTGAACCAGCAATAGTATAACCATCCCTTTTTTGTTTTATAAAAATGCGGTCGACTTCCGAAGAATTCATAATCATAAGGGATATCTGATTTTTATTCTTCAGTTTTGTTAATCCATTCGAAGATACCCGGCTTTCTATTCCAGCGCAATTGAGATAATGAGACAATTGATCTGCCGCAAATTCAATCACAGGATGTTTTTCTTCTAAAACAATAGAAATTTTTCGCGTATAATCTTTCATCGCTTTTTCTTCCTTGTAATTAATGTAATTAAATTGTTATATTTGTTATATTTTTGTATGGATACATTATATAAATATAAAGCACCCTGTCAACCTTTTTATCTGTGTTCTCCTTACCAAAAAACATTGGACATCAAAGATTGATTATGGTAAATTATGAGACTTAATCTCACAATATTTATATAAAAAAGGGCTATGCGAACCACAAAATGGCTTTCTTATGTTGAAGAATACGCAAAAAATGCAGGTCATTTTACTATTCAACATTTGTTTTATTCAATGAAACAAACAGGTTTGTCCATCTCTAGAGCCTGTGTTTATAGAAGTATCAACAAATTATTAACTGCTGGAAGAATTGTCCAGATTTCAAACGGAAAGGAAAGACAATTTGAATTCATCAGAAAAAAAAATCATTATCATTTTATCTGTAAAAAGTGCGGAAAGGTTTTAGAATTTTTTTCAGATGATGTGGAAAAAACAATCATGGAAACCGCCCATAAGCTTAATATTATTATTACCACTGAAAAACTTGTGCTTGAAGGATATTGCAATAAATGTTATCGGATTAACAATGGGTAAAACAACAAACACGCCCACCATATACGAAAAAATTATACTTATTGGCAATGCCAATGTTGGTAAAAGCGTCATCTTCAACCTGCTTACAGGAAGCTATGCTATTGTTTCAAACTATCCGGGGACAACTGTTGAAATAAGTCAGGGAACCGCCAAAATTGGAA
This sequence comes from uncultured bacterium, assembly GCA_964609735.1. GTDB lineage: Bacteria > Ratteibacteria > UBA8468 > B48-G9 > DTJG01 > DTJG01. The sequence goes on along the minus strand of CAZSTE010000030.1, from coordinate 4,326 downwards.
ATAAACGGTTTACGGTTATTGATACCCCTGGCATTATAGACCTGTTTGGCCGCACAGAAGACCAGCAGGTAACCCGGGATATACTTCTTGAAAATCCCGATGCTGTATTTGTCCATATTGTTGATGCTAAAAATCTTCGCCGCGGGCTATTCCTCAATATTCTTTTATGCGAACTGGGGCTGAAACAGGTTATGGTATTGAATATGATGGATGAAGCAAATGACAGTGGCGTTTTTATTGACCATAAAAAAATTTCAGAAATACTGGGTATTCCGGTTGTGCCTATGATTGCAACAGAACGAATTGGATTGGCCCCACTTAAGGACGCAATTTTCAAGGCAGCACCTTCAAAGATTTTATTCACATATTGCGAAGATATTGAAAACATTATCAGTGAAATTGAAAAAGCCCTTCCTGAAACCATTCTTAAAAAAAGGGGCGTTGCGTTATTTCTTGCAGGAGCTACAGACAGATTAGATGATATATGCAAAAAAATCCCGGGTCTGAACAGGCCTCTTGTAAAACAAATACTTGAAAAATTACAGTCATCTCTTTCTCAACCAATAACATTTCTTATAACAACACAACATATAAAACAGGCAGAAAAAATTGTGGAAGATGTTGTTAGAAAAACCAAAAAAACCGGAGGAAAAATTCAGGATTTTATCGGAGAACTTACAATCCAACCCATAACAGGCATTTCCATAGCCATAACCGTTCTTATTCTTCTTTATCTTATTGTGGGAAAATTTGGCGCGGGGATTCTGGTGGGATTGATAGAAGAAAAAATATTTGGGAAATTTATAAATCCTTTTTTCAAAATGATTTTTGCGCATACCCCGGGGCTGGTTAATGATTTTTTTGTTGGCGAATATGGCGTTATCACTATGGCTCTTACCTATGGCATAGGAATTGTGCTGCCAATAACCTGCACATTTTTCTTCTTTTTTGCATTTCTTGAAGATTGTGGATATCTTCCACGTCTTGCATTTCTTGTTGATGGAATTCTTAAACCCATTGGCCTAACAGGCAGGGCTATACTTCCTCTTGTTCTCGGGTTGGGATGCGGAACAATGGCAACATTAACCACCCGCATCCTTGACACAAAAAAAGAAAAAATTATTGCAACAATACTCCTTGCGCTTGCCATTCCCTGTTCTGCACAATTAGGCGTTATTCTTGGAATTTTAGGTTCAATTTCAATCCTGGCAATTTTTATTTGGCTACTGATGATATTAATTGTTATGCTTGTTATTGGCGGTATACTTAATATTATTATTCCTGGTGAAAATATTTTTTCAATGGAGATTCCACCTATCCGCGTTCCGGGCATTAAAAACATTGGCATTAAAACAGGAAGAAGGGTTATGTGGTATCTTAAAGAAGCACTTCCACTCTTTGTTATCGGAACCATGATACTGTTTATCCTGGACAAAACAGGCGCAATAAAATATATTATTAATCTTTTTTCTCCGTTTGTAACAACAATGGGACTTCCGTTAGAAATGAGTAAAATTTTTATTATTGGTTTTTTAAGAAGGGACTATGGGGCAGCCGGCATGTATGAGCTTGCTAAAGAAGGAATCCTTAATCCCACTCAAACCATTGTGGGCGCAACCGTCCTTAGCCTTTTTGTTCCTTGCATCGCCCAATTTTTTGTGATAATAAAGGAACGAGGGCTATCACTGGCATTTTTTATATTGATTTTTACCACATTGATTGCTTTTATTATTGGTTTTTTGTTAAACGTCATTTTGTTAGCCACCGGTTTATTTTAGAGGGGATATGGAAAGAGAACTTGAAGACATACTTGAAGAAATCTGGAAGAAAAGAGAAAAAAAAGAAATTCCCGCAAGAAATCTGGACCCTGAAAAAATTGAAATCCTGAAAAAAAAGGGGTTTGTGATCGTCTCCGGCGAAGGCGCATTTCTTACAAAAAAGGGGGAAGAAAAAGCACGACAACTTGTAAGACGGCATAGGTTATGGGAGGTTTTCTTCCATGATGTGCTTGGCTTAAAGGAATTTAACGATATGGCCAATTCTATTGAACATGAAGCAACCGGAAATGTTGAAGAATCTCTCTGCGATTTTCTGGGACATCCTCAGCAATGTCCGGATGGCAAACCAATTCCCAGGGGTAGCTGTTGCGGAAAGCGTTTTAGAAAAAAAACGGGATGGGGATTATTCCAACAGATGGGCATTGTGCGGCTTTGCGATGTAGAAAAGGGAACAGCAGTAAGGGTTGTGTGCATAAAAGAAAGCTTTTTCCCAAAATTTTCATCATTTGGGATTATTCCTGGTTCGATCATTTATGTAAAAGAAACATTCCCGGGATTTATTATTCGTATTGACCATACAGAGATTGCGCTGGACAAAAAGTTATGTTGTGAAATACTTGTTCATCCTGTGTCGGAACAGAAAAATAATTAATATTTCGTTATTGTAGAAAATTATTGAATGTCTTGTTTTTGCGATTTAAGCTGTCCAATAACCTGTTCGGCATTTTTTATTCTTTCTTTTGTGTCTGGATGATCCCTTAAAAATGTCAGCGGAATTAATGGCTGATTTTTTTCAAGCTCTTCCATTTTTTTAAAAAACGCGACCATACCAGAAGGATTAAAACCTGCCTGAAATGCGTACTTCATTCCAAGTGTATCCGCCTGAATTTCCTGCGAACGACTGTAGCTTAACATTGAAAGTGTAAAAACTGTATCCGCTACCTGTTGAAGCGCCTTTTGTCGTCCAGAACCAAAAAGGATATTTGATGGAATTGAATACAAAAGCTGTTTTTCAATTTGATGAATGCCATCCCTGTTGCAGATATGGCCAATTTCATGCCCAACGACACAGGCAAGTTCATCTGGAGAATCAATCTGTTTCAAAAGTCCTGTGTATACATAAACAAAGCCGCCGGGAACTGAAAAAGCGTTAACCTCTTTATTTTCTATCACCCTAAAGGTAAATTTAAGATTTCTTCTATCGCTATGTTGGGCAACAAGCGAACATATCTGGTTAAACCCGTTAAATATAAGCTCGGGATTTTCAACAATCTTAAATTCCTTACAAAGTTTATTATCAAGAGCCATCCCCAATTCTATCTCATCCTGCAGGGTATAAATGGTTGTTTCGGGCTTTCCTGTGATTGGATTGTAATAGGTGGCGCAGCCTGCAAAGAACACAACAAACACTAAAAAAAATACTAATTTTTTCAATATGGCTCCTTTTTATTATTTCCCAACACAAAACCTGCTAAAAATTTTATTGAGAATTTCTTCTGAAACATATCTCCCGGAAATTTCATCAAGACGCATTATTGCCTGATGAATATCTTCCGCAATTATATCAATTGTAATGTTTTTACCAAGAAGGTCAAGAGATTCTTCAAGAAATTTAAGACATTGTTCAAGAGAGTATTGTTGTCTGACATTCAGAAAAAAATCAACATTTTTTATTTGTGCTGAACCCGAATAAACCTTTTCCAAAATCGCTGAATGAAGTTCAGATAATCCTTTTCCTGTTAGCGCTGAGATTGTGACAGATATTGACTGCTTACAACAATCTGGAAGATTGTCTTTTGCTATTTTCCGTGGGAGATCGCATTTATTAAAAACAATGATATGATTTTTATTTTTTATTCCCTGCAAAATCTGATAATCAAGCGCATCAAGCTCGGATGACGCGTCAAGCAGCATAAGAACAATTTCAGATTTTTCTATCCATTTTTTTGTTTTTTCAATACCCATTTTTTCTATTCCCGAGGAAACCTTTCGCAATCCCGCTGTATCAATGATTGTAAATGGAATACCCTGAATATTAATAACCGCTTCTATTGCGTCTCTTGTTGTCCCCGGAATTTCAGAAACAATCGCCTTGTCTTCTGCAACCAACAGATTAAGCAGACTTGATTTCCCAACATTGGGTTTCCCAGCTATAACAATTCTTACACCCTCTGTAAAAATCCTGGCCGACTGCCCTGTTTTTATTATCTGTTTGATATCAAAAACAATGGCAGCCAAATCTTCTATAAGATTTGTATTGTCTAATTGTTGTCCATGCTCCTCTGAAAAATCAATCTGATAGTCCAGCAATGTAAGAAGTTCAAGAAGCCTATTACGCAAGGTGTTGATTTTTTTTGAAAGCGAACCCGCCAGCTGGCTAAGAGAAAGTTCCAGGGACTTTTCTGTTGTTGCGCCTATTATATCAATGACGCTTTCTGCCTGTGTAAGGTCAATCCTGCCGTTAATAAAAGCCCTTTTTGTAAATTCACCAGGTTCAGCAAGCCTGGCGCCTTTTTCCATACATGCGTGCAAAACCTCTTTAATCGCC
>CAZSTE010000029.1:7674-10133 GCA_964609735.1 uncultured bacterium | reverse complement strand
TTTCATACGGCACATTGAGGGTTTTTTTAAAATAATCGCTGGCTATAATATTTATAGGGTCATCGGTAACCAGAACGAGTTTATTATCCTGTCTTATTTCCCACGGAACAATTCTGTGTTTTTTTGCAAATGAGGGATGCGCAAGGTTTATTACATCGGAGGGTATTTCTCTAAGAGGAAGATTTTGTTGTACAATCCCAAGCTGAAAAAATAGTGTCGCGGGAATATCGCCAAAAGGTAAAAGTCCCATATCCTGGAATATCTCTTTTAAAGGTCTGTTTGTAGCTTCCTGTTCCTGCAAGGCTTTATCAATTACCTGTTTATTCCAGAGTCCGATATTCTGAATGATTGTTGTAATTTCTTTCTTCGTAGGCATACCAGGATTTACAATACATCAAATTTTAAAAAATGTCAAACCATATTTGAGTAAACATTGGTATTGGGAAAATGTTTTTCACCCACAATATAAATTTAGCAATTTGAAAAATCGTGTTAACATATTTTGTTTATAAAAATTTTTATCTCATGGAAACGATGAAGAAACAACTTTTTATATTTGACCTTGACGGCACATTGATTGATGCATATCAGGCAATCTGGAAGGCTTTGTTATATGCCCGTTCCGCATTGGGCTATCCGCCTGTTGATTTTGAAACAGCAAAAAGGGCGGTGGGATATGGCGATAAAAACTATATTCTAAAATTTTTCAGGCAAGACGATGTTGAACAAGCAAGAACAATATACCTTGAATACCATCTAAAAATTCTCAACAACAATATTTCTCTTATGCCAGGGGCAAGAGATATTCTTGAAAAACTTAAACAGAACAAAAGGGTTATTGCTGTCGCTTCAAACAGACCATCCCGGGCAGGACTTTGTATTCTTGAAAATCTTGGCATAAAGGATTTTTTTTCAAAGACAATCTTTGGGGATCAGGTAAAACAACAAAAACCAGATTCAGAGATGATATCAAAAATTATTGAAGAATTAGGCATAAATCCGCGGTTTGCTGTTTTTATTGGAGATATGACCATTGATGTGGCTACAGGGAGAAATGCCGGTGTTGATACAATTGCTATTCCCACAGGTTCGTCAACCCTGGACGAATTGCGTGAAAGCAATCCGGCGCGGCTGTGTAATTCGCTTTTTGATGTGATAGATTTGATTAATTCCGGCGTTTTATAAGAAAAAGAGGCCAGGACCGGATTTGAACCGGTGAATAGCGATTTTGCAGACCGCTGCCTTGCCACTTGGCTACCTGGCCAAACAGGAATTATTATACTTTTTACTATATATCTTCGTCAATTTATGATTTAATATGATTTGATTCTTTGAAACATCCATTTTACGAATTACGAAAGTTAAGAAAAGAAAGAAAAGATGAGATCCAACCTGGGGAGGATGTATGAATAAAAAAATGATTTTTTTCTTTATTGCCTTGGGATTTTTACTCGTTTTAGTGAATTATTCCTATTGTCAATCAGAAAAACCGTTGCTGACAATTGGAAATCAGTCGTTCACAATCAAGGATTTTGAAGAGTATCTTGGCATGACAGGGTTTAAAGCGCAAAATATGAATTCAGATATAAAAAAAAGATTACTTGACCAGTTTACAAGGGAAAAAATTTTTGTTGCCGCGGTAAAGGATGCAGGTATTGAAATTACCGATGAACAGAAAAAACATCTTGATAGAATAAAACAGATGTATCTTATTCAGAATTATATTGAAAAGATTTTAAGCGAGAGCCCTATTACAGAAACAGAAATCAGGCAGGTATACGATAAACAACCGCAGCAATATATAATCCCGGAGAAAAGAAAAATCCGGCATATTATTGTTCAAAGCGAAGAAAAGGCAAAGGACATATTGGAAAAATTGCAGGAAGGGATTTCTTTTGAAGAGTTAGCAAAACAAAATAATACCGATGCCACAAAACAGCGAGGAGGAGACCTTGGTTGGGTTGGCAAAGGTGTTTTTGTGAAAGAATTTGAGGATGTTGCGTTTTCTCTTGGTAAAGGTGAGATAAGCAATATTGTAAAAACACAATTTGGATATCATATCATAAGGGTTGATGATATTGAAGGATCAAAACAAAGATCATTTCCCGAGGTTCAGCAAGAGATAAAAAGAAAACTTGAACAAGGCCGGATTCTAAACATAGAAGAAGTATTGAAAAAGAAATATAATGTGCAGATTGATTATTCGCTTGTTAGGTAAAAAAAGATCCCTCTTTTTTCTTTCCTCCCGCTTTTATAAAGGGGATTGGGATGGATTTTCTTATTAATACCAGGGACTTCCAAGTGTTCGAAGTCCACCTTCTCCACCAAGATATTTTGGGTCAATCAGACCATCCTTATCTGCTGGAGCCCAGCCCGCATGTCCGTCTCCATAAAGAACATTGATCCCGGCTGTTTTATGATTATCAATGCCAGAAAGTGGAACCTTATGCCCTGGAATG
>CAZSTE010000029.1:0-7574 GCA_964609735.1 uncultured bacterium | reverse complement strand
TTGGAGCAAATGGTTTTGTCAAATCATCAGGGTCTCCAAGATATTTTTTGTCTCTTGAACTTGGACATATCAAAACCCCTGTGTTCTGAAGATAGTTTGGACAAACCCTGCCAATGGCACCATAAGTCCCTGGAGAATAAGCAGTCCTGTGTCCCTGATTAACCCTTCCAAAAAGAAGACAGAAAGCCTCTCCTATCTGATAATACCAACCAGCGGGAAACCGTCCATTAAAGTCCTGCGCATACATGCGAAGAGCAAGATTTATTTGTTTAAGATTTGACACGCAGCTTGCCCTTCTTGCCCTTTCCCTTGCCTGGGATAATGCTGGAAGAAGCATTGATGCAAGGATCGCTATAATAGCAATTACCACCAATAGTTCTATAAGCGTAAATCCCATTTTCTTCATTTTTCCTTTTTCTTCCCTATTATAAAGAGGAATATCCTTGCCAGATTATTTTTGTTTGATAATTCTTAATCTGCAAATATATATTATCAATCCTGACATAATCACAAAATACAGGAAAAATCTATGAAATAAAAGCCAGGCAAAGGCAATTAATGGGTAAAGCAACATCCGTACAGGAAACCTTAGAAACGGATGAGCATTGAGATATTTTGCACCTTTTGGTCCATGGATATAATACCATCGAACAAACATTTTTCCTGCCTGGCAATTCAAAAGAATCTCATCCCTAAATTGTCTGAGAATATCAATCTGTTTTGCAATGGGACTTCCAAAGGCGGCAGTCGCAATAAAACATCCGCCACCACCACCAGAAGAACCTCCTTCTACTGATGGTGGATAATATGTAACCGGATCTGACAATGGCGAGGGATAGGATTCTGCAAAATATTGTTTGTCAATCTCTGTTTCTGCCCTGGGAACGTCTACCTGTCTTAAAGCAATAATCCTATACTGATATGTGGTATCCACCATAATGGCGGTATCCACAGATGTATCAAGATAAGGGTCATAAAATGTTTTAACAGTATCAACAGTTGCAACATCTGTAAAGAAATATTTGCCCACTGGTTTTCTTTCAATTTTCCAGTTTGTCGCCTTATAAGGCGGAAGGGTATTGTCTTCAAACCATACGGCTATTGCATTGGTTGAAGCAACAGCCGTTGGTTTTGAAGGCGTCATACTATAAGGAAACCCATAAATCTTCGCACTTGCAATATTTGATTCTATTGTAAATGTTCTACCCTGCCTCATATAGGTCATTTCCAATCTATATGTATATGTAACGCCATCCAAAAGGCCTCCGCCATTTCTTTCTGCCTTATCAAGATATGAACTGTCCATTGTTGGAAGAACCGCTATTACCTGGGTTTCTTGATAAATGGTATCACTGCTGCGCCATATTTTATAACTTACAAATTCATTGGGTGTCACATTTGTTCGGTTTGCCCAATTCAGGGTAAGGCCATCAAAGGATGGAACAATAGAAAGGTCTAAACTTCCAACAAGTGTGGAATTAAACGCTTCTGTGCATTTTCTGGCATAGATGTTGCTGGGGATGCTGTTTTGGTCAATAATTGCAAATGCCCTTGAACCCCAGGTGTTCCAGTCAGAAGGACCTCCCCAACCAACAATTCCCACGCTAAACGCATCTCCCGAACTTATAGACGCTGATGTGCGAATAACAACATAAAGAGACGTTGGAATTGAAACAGAATTCCTAAACTCAAACTGATACCCCAATGGCGTGTCAGAAAGTATTGATGTGAGATATTTATACCGGCTAATCAACACAGGGCTATCCCAATAAATATCTGTTTTTGTTCCCTGATAGATAACAACCCCGCATTCTTTCAGGGCATCAGCTGATGGATTTGTTACAGTATACCAATTGGTTCCAGGATTATATATAGGCGCAAGCGGTGCAAAAGAAGCAATATCTTCAAGGGTAAATCCGCCCTTATTGTAAAATTCAACTGTTAGACCTTTTATTATAGGAGTTTTTCCGGAATTATTATCCTCAAGATCAACCCGCATTACCTGAACAGGACCGCTTCCACCAAGAATTGTCGCATTTTCAGTAACAAAAGGATTTATCTTTGCATAAACATTGGCTGTTATTGTTTTTGATGAAACAGCGTGGCTTGCAAGCGCAAATTTTGCACCATTAAGCCGTATCTCATTGGCTGGTATCTGAAAAGCAAATCTTGAACCATACGAAAGTGTATTGTTTGTTCTGATACAGATAAAAAAATCATGACCAATATTAATGGCTGTTTCATTATTTGTGCTATCATCCTCTAAAACATACGCGGTATCAGACAGGATTCCTGTGGGCGCAAGATATGTGTGGTATCGATGAGCGCCAACAGACGCATCAAAACCATCATCAGCCCATTGATAATCAAAAACCCCAGAAGGATTTTTACTGAATTTACATGGAATCAATGTATCAAATCTGTCAAAGGTTCCGGGTTTCTCATAAAAAAGTTTTTTATTATCCCTCCAGAGCGTTATTCCAGAATAACTGTCGTCCCTTAATGGAGCAAGGTCAGATGGGGTCATATTTCCTGTGGTAAGAAGGTCTATCCGTATTCTTTCAATATATTCGAAAGGAAAAAGTTTTAAGGGTCCTCCCGCTATATTCAACGCAAATATGGGTATCACATTTGAATTTAAATCAGGAACATCAGCAGGGTCTGTTGGATCAACATAGTTTTGCGCCATGTTTTCAACATAGATATTATTAAAAATTGTTTTTACATCGCCCTGTTCAATGCCTGCGTACAACTGAGGACGAGAAATTGGCCCGAATTCCACTCCGCCTGGTTGTATCCATATTTTATAATCTCCGCCGATTGTTGAAAGCGTGGGATAACCACTGCTACTTAATAATTCAACAACAATAAAATAATCATCCATGCCATCAGACATATCATCGATAATTTCTTTTGTTTGGGATCCAGTGGTTAATGGCTCTAATTTAACTGTCCATTCTCTTTTATTGTCCACCTTTGTAAAACTTGACATCTCAAACTGCTCCAAGTATATATCTGTTTCTGTCCACACACCATCTCCATTATCGCGCCAGAGTGTAATAATAAGGGAGTAAGAAGGATCAAAATCTTCAATGCCCACATCTGTTATTGTTAATGTAACTGATTTTAATTCTTCGCCTGGATTTTGAATATTCACATCATAACCAAGGGTAGGAGGGGTAACATTTCTTTGGGCGCATCCAATTGCAATAACCGGGGTTAGGGTATTCCATGGTATTACCTGAGGAACAGAATGTTGTTCGGAAATAGGTGCATACTGATAATCCTGAGGGGTCCAATCATATCGTGGTCTTACCATTTCTCCAGGCTGATACTGATAATACACAGGATATTGAGGATATAAGGGATAAGGCCTATTATCACACGGTTCTGGAAGGATATCTCTAATAATAAGCTCGCACCTGATCGGCGCTGTGGTTGCGCTGGGACTTTCAACATCATTTCCCTCAGGGTCAACAGGAGAAACCGTTATACTTTTTAAGCCAAATGTTGCCATTTTCTCGTTCATATAGTCGTACGGATAATTTCTATGAACATCTGTTGTTCGTATTGCGACAAAAAAATCATCATATTCGTCTTCAAGATTACTTATCGGCGCAGAAAGTTGAAATATTCCCGAGCCTCCTGAAATCCAATCAAGGATTCTTCCTGAACGGTCTGTTATAACCGCAGAATCAATTGTTAATGTTCCTTCCATATTTAATGCTGCGCTTACAAGGCTTTGTCCAGAATCAGATGTGATATTAATACCAAAAATTATGATGTATCCCTCGTTTCTTATGTTTTTCTCAATAAGTACATCCGACGCGGGTGTATATCCAGCATTTGGAAGGATTCCCTGATAAGATTCAAGCTCTATTTCTCCAGAAGGTCCAATTGATGTAGTAGGCGCAGCAACATAGGATGTTATGGCACTTGAGGTAATAACCCCATATGAAGATGCTGTGAAAAAAATACCAATAATAGATACAAAAACACCAATAAATCTGGTTATTCTCATATTATATTCTCCTGTATTGAAATGGTAAGAATAAATTTTATGCCACAAACTGTCCGCACAGCCAAACGATTGGTTTTAACATGCCTCTTACAAAAGCACAAAGTATCGGTTTATTTCTGATAAAATCCGCAATGACCGGACTGTGTCTATAATAAAAACGAACAAAGGCTCTGCCTGCTTTGTTTGTCAAAAGTTTCTGGTCTCTGAATTTTTTTAATAGCTCCACCTGCTTTGCAAAAGGGGTTCCATAAGCGGCGGTTGCAATAAAACATCCGCCACCACCACTATGGATTACAGGAAGAGGAACAGCAAGAGAAAAATAGTCATTTCCATTTAACTGGTCTGCGCGCATTTTAACAACCATATAACGTTGGTCAATGTTTCTTTCTATTACCTGTTTTGTTACATTTTCCCATTTATTGTCGGGTCCGGGCCAGTGATAAACACAGACATTTGAAAAATTAAGATATGTATCAATATTTGTTAAATCATCAAGACGCACAGGAATTTTTACACAAACCGTGTCCTCTGGATTTAATGTAAAATTTGAACTCAAAAGATAGGTGTTTTTAAAACCAACAGCCACAGTTTGATGGGGTGGAATATATTTTGCGTCCACATAACTAACATAAACCTGCGGGTCTGGTTCGCTTACCCCGGATGAAGAATAAAATGCTCCAAGATGAGCAAGAAATTCTGTATCTGTGCCAACACATTCATGCCATACATTAAACATGGCTTCGCCCTCATGAGGCCAGACATCCGCAATCGCTGAGGACCTGGAAAAATCATCAAGATACATCTGCGAATATAAAGGATAATAGCTTGGAGCATCGCTATCATCAAAGCTGAAAATTCTATAAAAATATTCAGTGGTAAGATCAAGACCTGTATCAATAAATGAACTGGCGCGTGCTGTGGAATCCTTAAATACACATTGAGCACCACCAGGCAATCTGCTGCCAGGCGCGTAACTTGTTCCGTTTTGAGGAATATCATCCCAGTCCATTACGCCTGTTTTGTGGAAAATAATTGTGCCTGTGAAATTTTCTGGATTTTTCCATATTAAAAGTATTCTTCCATTCCCGGGAAATCCCCCAAGCGAACCTGCAATAAATTCTTTAATCGGGGATGGACTGCCCACAATGGCAGAAATTATAAGATTTTTGGTAATTGACGGGGTTGTATTCGTTGAAAAGGTAATAATGCCTGTATGGGAACCTTCATTTAATAAAGACCTTACAATCTGAACTGTAATTGTGCTGGTTTCTCCAGGATTAAGGGTACCTGTGCCTGGAACCCTTATCCATCCGGTTATTCCATCATTGGTTGTAACTGATGATGTCCAGGAAAATGCAGATCCTCCCAGATTACCTAAAACAACATTTGCACTTGTATCAATTGTTCCAAAATGAAGAGCAGTAGGAGAAATCTCAAAAGCAGTTGTAGGAGGTTCAATGTATGTTGAACCCCCAATGTCTATAGATTTCATTTCTTCATTATCCATATATTTAATTTTTCCAGTAAAATATTGCACACCCGCTGCATCGCCAGGAATTGAAAGTGTATATTTTATTACTATTGAATATGAAACACCTGTGGTATTGTAGTCAAGCCATTTATATGTTGATGGCGCAATAAAATTATCATAAGGAATATTTGCTGAGCTAATCCGCCAGGTTTCCGGTACTGTTTCTTCTATAATAACCGCTGTTGGCAATGGCGTTCCACTTATTCCTATTGATAAGGTAACATCCATGGTCTGGCCGGGCAGATAAGAAACTGAAGAAAAATTTCTTGTTGCCCTTACCGTAATATCGGCATTAAGACAAGAACAAAAAATTGCCGTCAATGCAACAAATATTATCTGTGTTTTTCTACATAACCGTATCTTTGACATATTCAGTCCTCCAAAATAAATCCCACAATTTTCTCGTTAATATTCCATATTATTTCAATTAAATACTGTGTTCCATAATGGTTCTGTCGCGGTTGGCGCATAAACATATCCGGACCCTGCCCAGAAATTAATGATTTTTAAAATATAAAAATCCCAGTCATCAAGTATAATCGGCCATCCCCGTATTCTTGAATTTGAAGCCCACATATCTATCGCGAAAAGTAGTTCACTATCAGAAATTTCATTGTTGCCATCTGTATCAGCAGGACAGTTTGGCTCGCCAAAAACCGTGTATGAATCGCCGGATATCATATTTTTCATTGATCCATCCACAACATTTCCATTAATAAAATTCCACGAACCATCAGTAGTTTCTCCATCAAATTCAATTTTCAGTTTAAGTATTCCATCTGTAAGCGGAAATATTGAACCAACAACCCATTTTACGGTGCCTGTGGTATTTCCGTTACTGGTAAGAGGAGAAATAGGAGTATCATTAAACCAGACGCCGGTAATCCTCCAGTTTGCACAAGCACCTTTGGAAATGGTTGGAAGCTCTTCTGTAATAATAAATGTAGAAGGTGGATTTAATGGATTAACGCTAATATCAAGGAAGTAATAATATGGCAGATTGCCGTCAATTCTATTATAGGGCAGTTGCCTTTTAACAGAAACATTGTTTTTTATGTCTTTACCCCATGAAAATTTGCCTGTTGGCGAAATAGAAGGCAAAACCTGTGTGATATTTCCTGTTTCCAGATTTGCGATATTGATAATATTGATATATTTATATTGTTGTTGGATATATTGTTGGGCAATAAAACTAATTCTTGAATCATTCTGCCATGGTGAAAATTGCGGATAACAAGGCAATATAATAGGCTGAGATTGAAAAGGTATTTGCTGTACGGCAGAACCATCGGGATTCATTGTATAAATCGCAGGAGCGTTTGTTCTGTTTGAAATAAAAATAATCTTTTTGCCATCAGGTGAATATGAGGGCTGATAATTGGCAGAACCTGGCTTTTTCGTAAGATTTACCGGCTCGCCGGTGACAGTTATTGTATTAGAGGATATATTAATCGGCAATGAAAATATCTGAGGCCCATCTTCATCGCAGGTGTATAAAATGGCTGAACCAGACGGCTCAAAACATAATTCCATTTTTCCAGTTGATGAGGAATGTGTCAAACGAATAGCAGAACCTGAAAGGTCGGTTTTTCTTACATAAATGTCATTTGATTTAACATAAGCAATCCACATTCCATCAGGTGAAATCGCAGGATATCCCGCATAATAATCCGTATCTATTTGCACAGCATCTGTTCCATCTGCTTTCGCCTTCCAGATGCCGTTTCCCGCATAGGCAATAATACTTCCAGATATGTCAAGTACAGGGTCTTTGTTTGAATTTATGGTAGAGGTTAATTGCAATGACTGATTTGAAGAATCCATCAGATATATCTGGTCAATCAGATCCGTAGACAATGTATAAATAAATTTTACCGGCTTTGCAACAAATGGATAAAAGATGGGATATGTTGCGCCTTCACTTTCTGGAATTTTAATGCTATATGGATTATTAGAGTGAACGGCTGTGATGTAAAGAGAATTTACAGCAGAAAATAGTTCTTTGCCAACAAAAACAACCAA
>CAZSTE010000028.1:0-10177 GCA_964609735.1 uncultured bacterium | reverse complement strand
GTGGTTCACATACAAAATCAGATATTTTTTCAGAAAACCAGTGATATCTTCTGGCAGTGATGTTTCTTTGATTCATTCCCTGTTGCACAACAGCCCATACTCCATTTTTTGAAAAGAAGAATGTATGATGATATAGGTCATAACCATCTTGTATTAAACCACTGTCAATCTTTGCAGCAATTTTAGAATCGTACACAAGCTCTTTTACGCAGGATGCAGGAAGATAAATTTTTTCTCCCCAGTTTGTTATTTCCTCCGGTGTTTTGAGCGATGTTTTTCCTTTTCCCCCGCATATAAAAATACCCAGATGTTTTTCCCTGCCTTTTATTGCTTCTTTTAAGGATGCTGTGAGCACGGTGGTAAGTCCGGAAGCATTCCAGTCAAAAGCAAGCACTGTTCCAAGTGATTGAAACCATACAGGATCTGAAACCCTTGCAATAAATTCGTCCGGCCCGTATTCATCCACGATGACTTCAATCACCTGGCTGGCCAGTTTTACCATTCGTTCAAAAAGCCAGCGCGGACATTTGCCTGTATCAAGGGTAAATGTTGCTATGCCTGTTTTTATCATTGTTTTTCATTTCTATAACAATCAAAGCGTGATAATCCTGGTATATTTTATAATCTTTTTTAAGAGAGTTTTCAAATAGTTTTTGCAGGGATTCATAGGAAAATTGTTTTGAAAGATTATGGCGTCTGACAAATCTTTTTGTGTATTCATCAATGACAAAAATAGGTCGCTCAAAAGCGTAAAGAAGAATATCATCAGCGGTTTCCTGTCCTATGCCATTGATTGAAAGAAGTTGTTTTCGTAATAAAGAGGTTTCAAAGATTTCTGATTTTTTCATGGTATATCCACTGATAAAAAAATTGGCGATTTCTTTGAGAGTTTTTGCTTTTTGTTTGTAAAAACCAGAGGGTCTTATTAATTGTTCAATGATTTCGTATTGTGCTTCTGCGATTGATTGAATATTAAGTAATTTTGCTTGCTTGAGCTGGAATGTCGCCATTTCCACATTTTTCCAGTTTGCCCGTTGGGTTAAGATTGCTTGGATTATAATGATTTCTTTCTCTATTTTGGATTTTGGTCTTTTGCACCAGAGTTGCCACTGTCCTGGAACAGATGGGTTTCCATGTTTTGATAACAGCTGTTCGTACAATAAATTTATCTTTTGGACAATTTTTATCCTGGCCAAATGTGACTCCATTTGTTTTATATCGGTTAATTTGATATTTATTTACTGTTTTTTGATGATATAATGATATCTAATTTGAGTCAAAAAGGAGGAAGTGATGGCTGATGTATTTCTGGCAAGCTCAAAGGTAAAAAGATTAGAAAAAAATGCGAGTCTCCCCGCAAAATTTTTACGGCTTCTTACCATGCTTAATTTAAACGAAAAGGTCAAGGGGAAAAATGTGTGTATTAAGATACATGTTGGAGATGGGTATGGATATACAACAATACATCCGTTTTTTATTGGAATCCTGGTTGATTTTATTAAGGAGAACGGGGGATATCCGTTTATCACTGATATAAATATTCCTGATCCAAAAAGGGGATATGTTGAACAGGTTGTTGGTTGTAGATTTATTCAGGCTACCGGTCTGAAAGATACAAATTACTTTACCGTAAAGGTTCCCGCTGATTACGGAATAAAACAATTGCAACTTGCCGGGGTGTTGAAGGATATAGATTTTTTGATAAATTTTGCCCATGCGAAAGGACATGGAAATTGTGCATACGGCGGAGCGATAAAAAATTTGGGCATGGGTTTTGTCACAAGAAAAACACGGCTTGACCTTCATTCTACGGTAAATACCAAACCTTATTGGGATAAATCAAAATGTAGGCATTGTTTACTGTGTGTAAAAAATTGCAGAACCTCTGCAATAGAATTTGATAAAAACAAAAATCTTGTTATTGATTTTCATGCCTGTGTTTTTTGTATGAGATGTGTGGTTCTTTGTCCTTACAAGGCACTTACTCTTGATATCTCAAATCCTACAATATTTTCAAGGGCGCTTACACTTTCTGCAAAGAAGGTTCTTGAACAATTACATGGAAATTTCTGCCACATAAATGTTATAACAAATGTGACCCCGTTTTGCGATTGTCTGGGCATGTCCTCGCCTGCTATTATTCCAGATGTTGGCATAGCCGGTTCATATGATATTGTTGCTCTTGAAAAGGCAACCCTTGATCTTATTGATAAGCAAAAATACATAGATGGTTCATTGCCCGGGCATCTGAGGTTTGAAAAAAAGAAAGGACATATTTTTGAAAGAATATGGGGAAAAGATCCTTACGCGCAGGTTAAAGAAGCGGCAAATCTTGGACTTGGAAAATCAGAGTACACCGTCAAAGAGGTTGATTAAATCTCATATAAAAAGAGATAATATTCCTGTTTCTATTAATCAAAAGGAAGCGTTTGCTCTGACTCCTTGGAATTAAGTTTCAGGAAAAATTTTGACGGTTTGAATATTACCTTCCATCTCTGGGGAACAGCAATTACTTCGCCTGTTTTAAGATTTCGCCCCTTTTTTGCCTTTACCTGTTTTACCTTAAAAACGCCAAAATTTCTCAATTCAATTCTTTGTTTATTTAAAAGGGATTGTCTTATATGGGAGATAAATTTTTCAATAATCATCCTAACCAAGGGTTTGCTAAGACCTGTTTCCTTTGCTATTTCCTCAACAATGTCTTTTTTTATCATTACCTATTCCTCCAGAATTTTGGAAATTTCATCATGTTTATCTTCAGGACCGATCATTGCGAAATACGCTTTGTTCTGAAATATATCCCTGCAAACATTTTGAATATCTTTTGGTGTTACTGCGCGTATCCGTGATTGCACCTCATCAATCGACAACATTTTTTCTTTTGTCGCAAGCTGTTCTCCTATCCACAGCATATATTCCATTGTATCTTCAAGCCCCATCAAAAATTGTGAAATAAGATATTCTTTTGCTCTTTCAAGTTCTTCTTCTTTTACCGGGTTGTTAATCATCAATTGAAGTTGGTCTTTTATAACCGTGAGTGTCTTTATAAGGTTTCCTGGAATTAAGCCCGCAGATATTATTGCTGTGCCTGTATCATAAAAACTCCTTATATAACTTTTTATATCATAGGCAAGTCCTCTGTTTTCCCGGATCTCATTAAATAATCGGCTACTCATATTTCCACCCAGAATAATATTTGCAAGACTCAACGCGAACCGTCTGTCGTCCCCTCTCGGATAAGCGTAAAATCCAAGACAAAAATGGCATTGTTCTGTTTTTTTGATTTCTATATTGTAAAAAGAGGCGGATTCCATTTTTGTAAATGGAATAAAACTTGCTCTTTCGCCGGGAGGAACGGCATTTAAAAACATCTTGCTTGTTTTAATCAATAAATTTTCATCAAATCTGCCGGAAACGCTTAGTACAAGATTTTTTCCCGTATGATATGTTTCAACAAAATTAAAAAGTGTTTGCCGGTTTATATTTTGTAAACTGTCCGGGGTGCCAAGTATTGATGTGCCAAGAGGGTGATTTTGAAACATAACATTGTCCAGGAGTTCAAAAACATAGCGGGCAGGAAAATCTCTATACATGTTAATTTCTTCAAGAATTACATTACGTTCTTTTTCAATTTCTTTTGAATCAAAAAGTGGGTTTTTTATCATATCAGAAAGAATATCAATGCCTGTTTCAAGATGTGGTTCAAGTATCTTTACATAAAAGCAGATTATTTCTTCACCGGTAAAGGCATTGAAACTTCCTCCTTTTCCTTCGACTGATTCCTTTAATTCTTGCGCTGAGCGGGTTCGTGTTCCTTTAAAAAGAAGATGTTCAATAAAATGGGATATTCCTGCATATTTCTGGGTTTCATATCTGGAACCGCAGCAGACAAAAATTCCCATAGAAACTGAATAGCAATCGGGTTTTTGTTTATAAATAATCTGCATTGAATTTTGAAGATTCGCTATTTTCCAGTCCATATTATTTGTTACCCTTTTTAAAAATATAGAAATATCTATCAGATCTTATAGGTATCATACTATTTAATTTCATTATCATCAATAGGGATTGCTTTCACTGAAACCTGTCCATTGTTTACATAAACAGCACAGTAGTGAAATATGCTTTTTCCTGCCAGTGGAGCAGGTATTAATCGCCCTCCCGCTCCTCCTGATATAACCTGGAGAATTTTGCCATTTTTTTGTGTGTAAAAAATATGTTCATGACCTGAAAAAATTTCTGTCACATTTTTCTCATTAATAATTTGTCTGAGAAGTGCGAAATTTTTTATGTCAGAAATATCATAATAAACAGGATAAACAGGATAAACAGGCCTGTGTATAAAAACCATTTTTGTCTTAAAAGAACCATTGAGTATGTCGTTTAGCCATTGTATTTGAACCTTATCAAGGCGCTCGCTATTCAAAAAAACCAGCAGCATATTTTCTTTTTCAATGGCATAATAAAGAGGGCCCATATTTTTTTTATAGATTTCCTGTATCTTTTTATCGTTTACCATATCATGGTTGCCCGGTATGTGATAGATGGGAATTTTTAAATCTTTTATTAGTGTAAAATAGTTTTCAAGCGCTTTTTCATAGATGATTGGATTTTTTTCAACCGCGACAATATCTCCAAGATTTATGGCAAATTGCGCTTCAGGTGTTTTCTGACCGATTTTTTGTATAATCTTTTTTAGGATTGTTGAATCAGGATTATCCTTATCGCTGATATGGCAATCGCCAAAGATCACAAATGTAAGGGTTTGTTCTTTTCCCTGAATAAATCCAGAAAAACCAATGAGGAAAAAAAAACACAGGAAAATCAGGATATTCGCATTTCTCATGAAATAATTCCTGTTTCTTCGCTTAGTGAAATGCCTCTTAATTTCATATCCAGACTCTGCGGATTTTCCGCTTGTTCAAGCGCTGTCTCTTTGCTTATAAAACCCTCTGTAACTAAATTATACAATGCCAATTCAAAATCTTGCATTCCCTCTGTTCTTGCGGATCTTATCGCCCTGACAATTTTTGAATCCTGTTCTTCTAAGATAAGCCGACTTATTGTGGAATTCATAAACATTAATTCAGTCGCCGGTATCAAAGATATTTCGTCCTGACAGGCAGGAAGCAGGATTTGCGAGATGACTGCTTTAAGATGGGTTGCCAGAGAACGACGTATTGCCGGATGTTCGCTATGTGGGAAAAAGTTTAAAATTCTTCCTATGGTTTGATTAACATTTGAGCTATGAAGGGTGCCAAATACAAGATGTCCTGTTTCTGCACTTTGAAGGGCAAATTCTATTGTTTCTTTATCCCTGATTTCTCCAACAAGTATTACATCGGGGTCCTGTCTTACCGCATATTTTAATGCTTCTTTAAAGTTTGGAACGTCAATGCCAATTTCTCTCTGGTTTATTATGGCGAGTTCATTGGTATAAATATATTCAATAGGATCCTCTATGCAGAGAATATGACATTTTCTGGTTTTATTAATGCTATTGATTACCGCGGCAAGCGTGCTTGATTTTCCAGAACCTGTTGGACCTGTGACAAGAACCAGTCCGCTTGGAAATTCAGATATTTTTTGTACTGCTTCCGGAAGATGGAGTGTTTCAAAATCTGGAATTTTATTTGAAATTCGTCTTGCAGCCAGGGCGATTGAGCCCCTTTGCTGGAATACACTAATTCTAAATCTGCCTATGCCAGGAAGACTAATTGCGGTATCAACAGTGTTTTTTTCCTCAAAGGTTTTTTTATCTTTTTCACTTAAAAGTTCAAAAATGATTTCTTTCAGGTATTCATTGGTGAGGACGGCATAGTTATGTTGTTTTTCTATATCGCCCTTTATTCTGTATGCAGGAACAGAACCTGCCTGAAGATGTATATCTGTTGCGTTAATATTTCCCATATCAGCAAGAAGATTTTTTAAATTAATTCTGTCTGGCATAATAATCCTTTCGTTGGTGGTTTAAAAATAAACATGAAAAATAAAAATATAATAACATAAAAAAATTTTTTCTCCAGAGGTTTTGTTAAAAAAATTTTTTATTCTTGCTGATTGAGGAAATTTAAAAATAGATTTAATGGATTTTTTTCAGAATGACAGGAAGGCTATCATAATAGGATACTGCCTGATAAAATTTTCTAAATTCAGGATAATCCTCAGCATTTATTTCAAGAACATCAATTGAAAAACATCTTTGATATACGATAGTATTATTTTCGCATTTCAGATTCATGGAATATTTCCCAAATTTATTGGTTATGTGAACGGATTCAGGAAAGGTATCAATCCTGTATCCTGCAGGTAGATAAAAACAAATATTATCAAAAAACATATTTTTATACGGAAATCTTATGGGGAAATTTCTTTGTTCCAGGCTTACTATCTCTGTTCCTTCTATTTTTTCAAGAATTGCTGGCTTAAAAATAAAGCTATCCTGCATTTTTATTCCGTATCCTGCCGAGGTAAACGAATAATTTTCTTCAACGCCGAGATCCAGGGATTCAATACCTTTTACCTCAAAAGAATTAAGTGTTGTATTTGGTACAAGACTATTTAATTCTTGTGCAAGGCCTCGTTTTTTTTCTTCTTCTGAAAGAAATCTAAAACTGCTTCTGATACCTGCTTCAAAAATGCCATAAGGAATCATTTTGACATTGACTTGAATATTTCCATCTTCATCAAAATAAACATTTATATCACGCGTTTTTTTGTTTTTATCTGCTTCCGCGCTATAACTTTTTAGCAGATATGTTTTTTCTTCTGTAGGAATTAAAACTGCTTTATCCTGGTTATAGGCAGGTAGCTGGGGATATGGAAATACTTCTGATGTTGGATCAAGAATAAGAAAGGATTTTCCATCTGGTATTGCAACAATTGCATGATTGAATTGGCCTGGGAAAGGAACATTTTCTTCTATATGGGAATTTGTATTGATAAGTGCGATGTAAGAGGGTATATCTATTGATTTTAACATTGCAACCATCAGTGCTGCTTTATCCTTGCAGTCGCCGTAGCCGACTTTTAGCACATCCTTTGCTGAATGTGGTTTGAAACCGTGTATTCCAAGTTCAAGCCCTATGTATCTTATATTTTTGCAGATGTAATGATATACAGCTTTTATTTTTTCGTCGCGATTTGATTTGTTTTCTGTTAGTTTAAACGTAAGATTTTTGATATTTGAATCATACACGGTCGAATCTTGTGCGAGATTTAAAAACCATTTTCCTATTTTTTCCCAGTCGTCTATGGTTGTGATAAAAACCTTTGGCACAATTTCTTCAAGCGGAGGCATCATTATTTCCGGAATAATAGCAGGCATGTTTTGTTTTGAGTATTCATAACAGAGGAGACCTCCCTTTTTTATTTTTTGTGTTAATTCCACAGAAAACGGAAAGATGCGTATCGGCATTTTTTCTGGAATCCAGAGCCTATATCGTGATAATATCAAAGGTTCTTCACCCTGGAAATAAAATCCATCCCAAAATTCGCCGGGCATCAATGATTTTTTTGTTTTTATTTTGTATGCATACTCAATAATACTTCCAACGCCAACAGCCGGCAGATTGATTGTGCATACCTTTATGCCAGGATAAAGCACAGAATATGCCGTAAGCTCCGCAGGGGTTACCACGCGTATGTTTGATTTTTGTATTTTTAGAGTGATATTTTCCGGTGTAATTGTTTTTGCCTCAATTATATCAATGGATTGTCTTTCAGAATCATATGGAATTTGAAGGGTGCCATATTGTTTTCCTTTTTCACCTGTGATTAAAATTTTCTGATGAACGATTGTTTCACTTGAACCTGAACGGAAAACAAAAACATCTGCTTCATCAATAAGATAAACAGCGCTTCTATCATAAGGGATAGAAACAGAATTGTTATTTGCGGATTGTTGGGGGGATATTGTTGCACAACCGCATAATAAACATAACCCCAGGAGAAATATCTGCAAATTCCTGAAAATTTGCATAACAATGTTTGATCTATTGCGGATTTTGTGGCATATCCGGTATTAAAGGAAGAATATGTTCCTGTACGGCTGGTTGTTCTCTATATATATAAAGGTAATAATTAAGCTTATTAATGGAAGGTCCTCCCTTTAATTTTTGCCATTGCGCCACAGTATAATAGTAATATCCTCCAAGTAAAAGAAGAATTATTGAAAGAATAAGCATCCCCACGCCCTTTTTCTTATTAATTTCATCCATCATCATCGAAAGCATAAACCCAAGAAAACTTAAACCAATAATAACCAGCGAAAGTAGATATCCAACCTCAAATTCCATTAAACACCCCCATTAGTTATAGGTTTCATCTTTATTTTTTCTCCATCGTTAATATTATATAACGTTTTTATAAAATTATCATCAATTTTTCCAATAATGCTCACACTGCTATATGGTTTTATTTCATTTTCTTTGCTTATAGGGGTTGGTCCAAAAAATATGCAGATAGCCGGGCCATCCGGCCAGTAGGCAATATCTCCTATTTCAACAGTATCGCTTCCATTTTCAAGGGGAATCTTAATAGGTACATAAAAATAAACCTCTTTTCCCCATAAATGAACCATTTCTTCAACAGGAAGAACAGAATAAATTATTTGGGAGGTTTGACCTGTATTGAGAATACCTGTAATTTCTTTTTCTCCTATCTGAAACATTATTTTTTTTATGTTCATTCACCTATTTGATATCTGGTAAATCTCGTTATCTTAATATTTTCTCCCAATTTTGCTATTTTGCTTTTTACATATTGTTCAATGGTTAAACTATCGTCTTTTATAAAGGATTGTTCAAATAATACCTTTTCTTTATAAAAATTATCAATATCCTTATATATCTTTTTCCCCTCCGCAAGAATTTGTTCACTGACATCTTCTTTAGTGATATATTCAGGATTTGTGGCTGCAATCTGCAAACATAAATTTTTAACCAATTCTTTAAAGTCATCGGTTCTCGCGACAAAATCACTTTCACAGGTTACTTCCACGAGAACCCCTATTTTCCCATTGGAATGGATATAACTGCCAATAAGACCTTGCCTGGTTATTTTATCTGCTTTTTTCTCTGCTATCTGAATGCCTCTTTCTTTCAACATTTCAAGGGCTTTATCAAAATTATTTCCACTCTGTTCAAGTGCTTTTTTGCAATCAATCACACCCAGTCCTGTAAGTTCACGAAGCTTCTTGATTGTTTCCAGTGTTTGCGACATTATCGTCTCCCTTTTCCTGTAATTCCTCGGTAATCGCGGTATTTTTTTCTTCAACAATTTTTTTCTGTGCCTGCACTTCTAAAATCGCTTCTGCAAGTTTTTCCAGAATCAATTGTATTGATTTAAAACCATCATCGTTTGCCGGAATTGGATAATCTACAATTTCAGGATTACCATTTGTGTCCACTATGCCAACAATAGGAACGCCAACCTTTTTTGCTTCATTAACAGCATTTATTTCTTTTTTTACATCAACAATAACAAGAATGCCCGGCAATCTTTTTAGATGTCTTATTCCGTTAAATTTCTTAAGCAATTCTTCTTTTTCTTTCTGGATTAGCATGGCTTCTTTTTTTGTGTAGTAGTTAATCTGTCCAGATGTTTCCATCTCTTCTATTTTTTCAAGTCGTTCAATTCTTTTTTGTATATTGTTAAAATTTGTCAGGGTTCCACCAATCCACCTGTAATTAACATATGGCTGACCTGTTTTTTCTGCTACCTGTTTTATAATATCGCTCGCCTGCTTTTTTGTGCCAACAAAAAGTATGGGATTATTTTCCTGAGCGAATTTCTGTAAAACCTCTGCGGCCTGATAAACCTTTTCGCAGGTTTTACTTATGTCAATAATATAAATTCCCTGTCTTTTTCCATATAAATAAGGTCTAATTCTGGGGTCAAACTGTCGTGATTGATGTCCAAAATATGCTCCCACCTCCAGAAGCTCTTTTACCGTAATTTCCACATTATCTCCTTTTCACAAAAACAAAACAAAAACAAAGTTGATAATTTATTTTACTTTTTTTATAAAACGTGTCAAATATATGTTATTGCCTCATTACCAATCTGTCTGAAAATATTTTATCTCAGGTAGAAAAAAGAAAAGAGGAAATTAGATATAAAAAAGACACAAAGGTTTATGCTCGATGTTTATTGTTTTATAACAACCTTTGTTTTG
>CAZSTE010000027.1:0-10706 GCA_964609735.1 uncultured bacterium | reverse complement strand
TAAGAAATAATTTTTTTTGGTCTAATGGTGGAATAAAAATGCCAATAATAAAAAATGGAAGAATCAACCCAAAACTTAATATACTGACAAGGCGATAAAAAAAACTGCGGTATTCAGAAGCATTTAACACAACATTCCAGAATCGAACAAATTTTTTCCCGAGAAGTTTAATAAATCTCCCTGGATTCTGTTTTATATGGTCAAGGGTAATCCTGTAAAAAACGCTGTCTCTTCTGGACTCCTCAATTTGCCAGATACCTTCAGGGAAATATCGACATGGCCCACCTTCAGAATACGGATTGTTACCCTCCCAAAAAACAGCACCCCCCATTGTTGTTCCCGGAACAAATCTGCCAAGAACAACGAAATTTCTTATAATCCATGGCGATAGCGCAAGAATAAAGCCAATTCCAACAAATAGAACCTTCAGCAATCGCGACCGATATGAACCAACCGTAAAAAAAACAAAAATAAGGGCAAAGGGGAAAAAGGCCTCCATCGTGGGCCTGCATAATCCAGCAATACCTGTTATCAAACCTGTAATAATTCCATAAACGGGCACTGAACGGGAATCAAATATTTTAATAAATGAAAAAACAGCAGCCACCATAAAAAATATAAACAGGGTTTCAGTAAGTACAAATCCTGTATAAAAAATAAAAAAAGGATAAAAGGAAGCAATAAACCCGGCCAAAATGGCAATCCTTTCAGAAAACACCCTTTTACCCAGCAGATATATTAAAACCGACGTTGCCGCAGAAATTATTGCCTGGACAATTCTTATTCCCACAATTCCAAAACCGCAATTAACCAGAATCGCAATAAACAGAGGATAAACAGGGGGCCTATACGCCTTTAATGTGTCTGATACCATTAAGCCTTTCCCAGAAAGAAAATTTGTTACCATTTTCCAGTACTCATATTCATCATCAAAATAAAAATGCGCGCCAAGCAAAAGCACAAACGCAAGCCTGACTAAAAAACCTGTCAGGAATATTAAAAGCACAATATTATTTATCTTGAAATGATGTTTGCCCGCCATATTTTTACCCTGAAAATAAAAAATGAGTTATGTCCATAAACACCGATTCTTGGAAGGGAATATACATCATATTTGCCTTTCCAGTTTGTGATAACCGCTCCTTTATAGCCGGCCTTTTTAACAGCCTGCCTTATTTTTTCATCCTGGATTCCATAGGGATAACTAAAAAAATCAACCCGCTGTCCGATATTTTTTTCAATAAATTTCCTTGATTCAAATATTTCATCCCATGCCTGTTTTCTTGGAAGTTCAGTAAGCCTTGGATGGGTAAGGGTGTGAGAGCCAAAAATAACCCCTTCGCTCAACATTTTATGGACCTCTTTCCAATTAAGATATCTATCCCTTTCCCTGTCTTTATATTTTTTATGAATTTTTTCTGTGCCAATATTATGGGCAATAAGAAAAACGGTTGGTTTTATTCCATATTTTTTCATAATAGGAACAGCAAGAATATTATCCGCAAATCCATCATCAAATGTGATACAAAAAATCTTTTTGGGTGTTTGTTTTTTTAGGTATTCATACAAAGAAACCGGCTGATACCCTTTTCTGAGTAAAAATTTTATTTGCGACTCAAACATCGCGGGTGAAACACTTAACGCGTCGTCACAATGCCAGGAGTTGATTCTATGATAGGCAAGAATCATTTGAAAAATTTATCCTTTTAAATCTATACCGCAAAATGAGAAATATCATCTTCGTACCCAAAACAACCGATTTCCGAAAACTTCCTGTTACAGAAGATTTTCCTATTCTCGGCTTATAGTTTACAGGAATTTCAATAAATTTCACATTGGATTTTGCGACAAGAAGGGTCAATTCAGGACCAAAATGTTGTGTCCCAACAGAAAAATGCGGTTTGAGTTTTTCATATAAAGGTCTTTTTATCAATCTCATTGTGCAACCGACATCCGTAAGGGTGGTGGTATTGTATAAAAATTCAAGAAATTTTGCCACAGCCCAATTGCCCCATTTTAAAAAACCGCCCATATTGGCATCCTTCCATATCAATTCTCTTGTTGTTCTTGTTCCAAGAACATAATCAAAATCATCAGAATATGCAAGCAATTTTATGACATCCCTGCCTGAAAATGTTCCATCAGGTTCTGATATAATAAGAAGCTCGCCTTTTGCTTCTTCCAATCCTTTCCATATGGCATATCCATAACCCTGCCGTTTTTCATAAACAATTCTTGCATCTGTTTTTTTCACCTCCTGGTCTGTTCCTTTTGCGGCATTATTGTCAACCACAATAATTTCATCAACATAACCTGAGGCAAAAAAATCTTCTATTGCCTGTTTAATAGAATCCTTTTCATTATAGGTTGGGAAAATAACACTTACCTTTTTATTCTTCCACATAATTCCTCTTATAAATTATAATGTAAGGATTTACAACCCATACATCCTTGGCAGAAAATTGTGTTCTATTAAATTTTATTCCACAAAAGCAGGCTGGTTTTTGAAATATTTTAACAGGAGAATAGTAGCGAAAAAAATTATCCATATTTTCAGTGACCTGCCACAATGTTTCATATTCACTTATAACAAAATAATCCGGCTTTTCTTTTTTTAGTTTCTCTGAATCCCATGGAATAGGAATAATATGATATCTATAAAATTGAAATGGCGGCGTTCTATATGGCGCCGGCATCTGAAGCATTCCTATTTTCGTTCCTTCTGGTATATTCATATTTATCCATTGTCCCGCCTCTTCCCGAATATTTCTCTGCACAAAAAGCGCTGTACAGGCGGCAGAATAAAAAAATGTTAACAAACATACAAAAAATACAAGCGCACCCCCAAGTATTTTATACCTTTTAGCGGCATAAACCAGAAATATTCCAGCAAAGATAGCCATAAAGGGTATAAGAAATATTCCTCTACGAATATACCAGGGAGAAAAACAGCAAAAAATCAAAAATGGTATTATGATTGAGGTAATAAAAAAAAGAGAATTGGAATCCTTCTTTTTTACGCACAGTAAAATATATCCTGCAAGAGCGCTTAATAAAAATGGCCAGCCAAGGCCGGATTTCAAGGATGCAAAAACAAAATAAAAAAAATCTGGAGAAAATTTAAAATCCCCACCTTCAAATCTTAAAACCTTCAAAAATGTTTCCTTATCCAGAATAAGAAATATATGAATTGCAATAAATATTCCAACCAATACCATTATTCCAACAGCAATATTTTTTAAGACCTCGTACAACCTTTTTCCATCAAGAAGTGTCATCAATCCTGCGATAATCATAAAAACAATTGCCACACCGTATAGCGATACAATTGACATAGCAATAGCCGCACATATAGCAGAAGCAATATAGTATTTTAGATTTCCTATGGTATATATCTTCAGGCTATACAAGAAAGACAAAAGCACAAAAAGCAGGGTAAATCCATAATAATAACCAAAGTGATTCCACATATTCAATACGGGAGAAATTCCAAACAAAAAAGCAGAAACAAGACCCACCTCCGAACCCCAGATATTATTGCTGATTAGCCAAACAAGATAAATACAAAAAAGAAAGACAAAGATTAGCAACATCCTACCAGCAAGATAAACCCTGCCCAATTCCCATGGATGTTCAAGATAAAAAGCAGAATCTCCCAGTTTTATAAGATGAAATAAATTACATATACCAAGCCATAATCCAGATGCATAAACATAAAAGCATCCGGGAACCAAAACCTTTGGACTGAATTGTTTTTCTTTGGGGTTAATATTCGAAAGAGCAGTTAGGGTTGTATGTTCATCCGGGTAATAAGTTCTCAAAAGATATGTGCGCATCGCATTTATTGTGCCCACCGTTAAAGGAATCGTAAAAAAACCATCATCAATATCAACAATTCTGTTTTCATCATAATCCTTCAAATATTTGTCCCCTGGGGATTTAATCATCTGCCTTATCTCCTGTCTTGTTTCTGACATAACAGGAACAAGGATATTGAGAATCTTTTCATTCCCAAAAACAAGCCCAATAATATTTCTTCCAGGAAGTCCCCATCTAATTCCAAAAACATTAAGAAGAAACGAAACAAATATAATAATTCCAAGTGAGATATAGACTTTTTTTTGTTTCATTTATTTCTTTTTGGAATAAAATATTCTAGTCCCAATACTGCCATCGTAATCATAAACGGCATAATTGGTTCGCGATATCTTATAACCGTTTTAAAAAACAGAATGATAGGAAGAGACCAAAAAATGATCATCAAATAAATCAACAAAAAGTCTTTCCATACTTTTAAAGACCGCACAAAGCCCAATCCTGCGAGAAGGAAAATAGGAAGATTTGTCATAAGCGCTATTATTACATGATACAAGGTATAATTTTCTCCAGGACCTGAAAATGTATGAGGGGCAATCTTCCAGAATCTAATAAATCTATCTTTAACAAGCCGCAGATACAACAAAGGATGGGTTTTAATAAACTCAAATGCTGCCCTATAAAAATATCTATCTGTTTCAATTTCTGACAAACCCTTAATTTTTTTTATAATAGGTTCGTTATATTGACCTGTTGGATCCCAGTATCCTGAAGCCTGAAACAGGGATTTTTCATTATTTGCGATATAGCAAACAATTCCCCCTTCTGTTGAGGTAAGAAGAAAGGTTTTGTGAATATGATAATTCCGTAAAACCCAGGGCGATATTGTAACAACACAGGATAAAAACACATATACAGTAGATTTAAAAGCAAATTTTATATTCTGTATTATTAAAAGCCATATAAAAATCACAGGCAGAAAAATGAAAAAAACAGACCTTGTTAAAACCCCAAACCCAAGAATAAAACCTGCAACAAAAAACAAAAAAAATGTTCCTTTTTTGACTGCCATTAAACACACATAGACCATAAGAACAGCAAAAAATATTTCAAGGGAAACTGGGGCGAGATAGCCTGTCCAAAAAATTGCCGCTGGGTAAACCGCATAAAACAAAGCGACAATAACAGAATTTCTTTCTGACATAAAACATTTTGAAATAAAGAAAAGCAACACGGCGGTAATTGAAGAAATAATCGCGAGACACACCTTGGCGGCAAGAAAACTATGTCCAAATAATTTATAAACAGCCGCAAGAAACAATGGAAACATCGGCGCGCGCCATGAATAATAAACAGGGCCATCCGGAAAATAAGGATTGTTTACCCAATAACCCTGGCCTGTTGCCAATTTCCACCCAAGTTCATCCCACCAATCGCCCCATACATCAATTGTATTGTCAAGTGTGGAAATAAAAAAAATTCGTAAAATCAAGGCAAGAAAAAAAATACAAATAAGAAATATTACACGTTTTTTCTTTTCCATATTAGTATTGTTGGGTTTGGATGACACCAGTCATAAGGGATATATTCAGGATGCCTAAACGTCAAACGAAAAAAACGTGGCTCCTCCTTGAATGTCTTAATTATTTCGTAATCAGATAACAGCTTTTTAATATTATCAAACGACCCTCCTCTTACCCATTGATATTCGCTTGCAACAAAATATTCTGAATCATTGATCGTTTTATTTGAACTGCCTATTACTATATTATATTTCAAAAATTGAAATGGCGGCGTTCGCCAGGGAGAAGGCGCTTCAAAAAGTCCAATTCTTGCGGCCGTAGGAATATTGCTATTAATCCAGATGCCTGCGGATGTCCTAACATTTTCCCGACAAAAAAGATTCACATGGGACAGTGAAAAAATACCCGTATATAAAATCGCGATTGAAATCAATATTCCTGCAAATTTCTTTTTTAATCGCGCCATCGCAAAAACAATCATAATAAAAATATACGGATAAATTATAAAAGCATAATGAAGCCATGTGCCTGTGGTAATACCAAAATACAAAAATCCAGGCAGGCCACTTAAAAAAATCAGCATAAATTTTTTATCTGGTTTTATTAATAAACAAACAAGCAGGGAAATAAGAAAAATAAAATACGTTATTGCACCGAGCGCGTATCGTAATGATGTTGTCATAAAATATTTAAGATTGGCGTAGGAGCCATTCCAGTATGAACGCAGATATAACATTTCATTGATAAATTCCTTGAAAGAAACGACGGCATACGGATTGGTTAAAAGATAAACAGTCAGAAAACAAAAAGACGATATCAGGATTTTTTTGAATAAATCCTTCAAACCCAAAGACATAAAAAACACCAAAAAGATAAAGGTAATAAAGATGTATCCATAAGAAAGAAGACTGCCCATTGAAAGTCCGCAAAACAAAGAACCAACAACAAGCCATTTTGTTTTTCCTTCATCCATAAATCTGAAAGCACAGTATAAAGCCGAAACAACCCACAATATCCCATAGCTGTATGGCTTAAGATAATGAGACCAGATAACAAAAACAGGCGTTATTGCAAATAATAAGGCCGCAAAAAAAGCAATATTATCATCTTTTAAAATATAAAATGAAAGAAAATAAAAAACGACTGCCGCAAGAAAAAAACCAAATGCGCCAAAAATCCTTGAAAATGTGTAAAGACGGCCAATCTTATCCGGATTTGTGAAATAAAAACCAATATCGCTGTGAAGTTCAACAAGATGTAAAAAAGAACAAATTTTCAGAAAAGCGCCAACAGGATAAAGGTATGCGCCGCCGTACTCAAAAAAATGCGGATTAAAATCAAATCTGGAAGGATTCATCTTGCTTAACGCAACAATAACAGCCTGCTCGTCTGCGCCATAGGACCTTATAAGATAACTTCTCATTGAATTAATAAGTTCCAGGGAAACGAACTGTTTTTTTCCATTGATATTAACCTGCACCTTTTCTAAAAGATTATAATCGGGTTTATATGGCGCTCCGTAATATACCTGCATTTCTCGTATTTCATCATGGGTTTCGCGCATCAATCCAGAAAGATTTTCAATACTGCCTTCATCTCCAAAAACCAACAAGATACGATTTTTATCAGGAACGCCCCAGTTTAGTCCCCTAAAATGGAAAATTCCGCACACAATCAGAAGAATCAGTAGATAAGGTATTCTTTTTTTAGTCATCGGATATAATTCTGTATCTCATGATTGAAAACAGCGCCTTAAATCCATCCTTCCATCCTATTTTTTTCCCCTTTTCTCTGCTTCTTGGCATGTAATCAATCGGAACCTCCTGAATTTTATACCCTTTTTTAAGAATCTTACAGGTTATCTCAGGTTCAATTTCAAATCCCTTCGCAGTGAGATTTAAGGATTGTAAAAGTTTTCGCGAACACAATTTATAACAGGTCTCCATATCAGAAAGTCTCGCATTAAAAAGAAGGTTTGTCATAAATGTGAGAAGTTTATTGGCAAGTAAAGACAACAGAGGCAAAGAAATTTTTTTATTACCTAAAAACCTTGAGCCATAAACCACGACACAATTTTTCCTTTCCGCCATCTCTATTAAACGTAGATAATCCATTGGATTAACTTCCAAGTCTGCGTCCTGAATAATAACAAAATCGTTTTTTGCTTCTTTTAAACCGCGCCGAACCGCATATCCTTTACCTCTGTTTTTTCCCAGAAATATCATCCTGATATTTTTATCGTTTTTCTGGATATCTTCCAGTATCCTGCTTGTTCCATCAGTGGAACCATCATCAATAACAATAATCTCTTTTCCCACTGGAACCCTTTTTACCTCTACAAGAACCTTTTCTATTGTATTGCGTTCATTATAAACCGGTATTAATACTGAAAGATTCATAATATTTATTATACTATCAGAGCGATTGAAACCATAAAAATAATATTTACGCCCTTGCAATTGTTAAGATGTACACCTGCGTTGCACCGGAGTTTTTTAGGGTCCTATAAACCTCTTCGGCAGTGGCGCCCGTTGTATATACATCATCAATTACAAGTACATTTAAATCCTTTATTAATGCGGGTTTTTTTACCTTATATAACCCTTTGACATTTTGTTTTCTTTGGGTGGAATTGAGGTTTGTCTGGGAAGGATTGTTTTTTGTTTTAATAAGGAGATTTGCTGCGGCCTGTTTTTTTGTAAATTTCCCAAGATGATATGCAACCAGCCAGCTCTGATTAAATGAACGGCGGAATTCTCTTACAAAATGCAGGGGAACAGGAATTATTATATCAAAAGATATTTCAGGATGGGCGGATAAAAAATCATTCATCCATCGCGCAAATATTCGTCCAAGCCATTTTTTTCTTTCATACTTAAATGAGTAGATTGCATTTCTAACCGGGCCTTCATAACGCGCCAGTGAGATTACATATTTATTAGGCTGTGCGGCAGGTGTTATATGTACAACACAATCCGTGCAAAAACAATATTTTTCAATATGGCTGCGTTTTCCGCATCCCATGCATCTTTCCGGAAATATTATCTCTATGATATGATTAAATAATAACTTTTTTCTAAAAACCATGAATCTGAAAACAAAATACCTTTATCAGGAATTTTGGAATTTTTTCTTTCTTGCCCTGTTAATCTTTATCCTTCTTTTTATGACAAGACCATTACTCTGGCTGATGGATTTAATTATAAACCATTTTTTCACATTTATAACAGTCAGTAAATTTTTCCTTTATTCAATTCTGGAGGCAAGCCCTGACATTGTCGTTCTTTCTTTTTTTACAGCAATAATTGGAACAATCGCAAGAATGAATATGGATAGAGAATACTGGATTTTTTTAATATCCGGAATTTCCGGAAGACATATACTTAAATTTTTTATTATTTTTGGACTTATTTTTTCTTTTCTGGAATTCTGGCTATGTTTTTTTGTTGCACCTTCCTCTTCCTATAAAAACAGATTACTTGTAAAGCAGGCCCGGCTGGACGAACCAATGAAGATGTTCAGGGCAAAAAGTTTAATAAAGGAATTTCCGGGAATATCCATCTATGTTAATGATATCCGGAATAAAAACCTGCACGGCATTTATATTTCATATAGGCAAGGGGCTGATTCCATCTGCACCATTACCGCAGAAAAAGGAACAATCCAATTAAATGCCAATGGTTATCTGTCTCTTTTGCTTAAAAATGGCTCCATAGACACATATTCAATAAAAAAATCGCGTCTTATTCTAAAAACACTATTTGAAACCTATTCATTTTTACTTCCTTACAGGATTGTATCCAATCTTACACCTCAACCAAAACCAAAAGAAATGAATCTTTTTTTACTTCTGAATAATGCCCTAAAACATTCAGACAGCACTCTTTTGTTGATCATATTTAAAAAAACCTTTTTTGTACTGCTTCCAATTTTTTACCTTTTCATTGGTTTTTACACAGGTATTAAAATCAGGATATCCGGATATCTTCATATCCTTGGGATAGGTCTTTTGCTGGGACTTTTATCATATTTTGTTATACTTGCAGGGGAAGGCATTGTTCACAAAACAGGCAATAACTATCTTTTTTTAATGGTTCCTCTGGTTTTTTTTCTTTTGGCGTTAATATTAAGGAAAAGGTCGTTAAATGTTATTTAGGGATAAATACCTTTTAAAACAACTTTTTGGCTTTTTCGTGATTTTATTGATATCCGTTTCTCTTATTCTGCTTCTTACACAAATTTTCTGGGCTTTTGAGGATGCAAAACGGGCGGGGTTTTTCCCATGGAAAGATTATATTAGAGATTTTCATAGAAATATACAAATACTTTTCCCTTTCCTTACCTTATTGAGCGCCTTTTTTGTTTTTTCCGAGATGGAAAAATTTAAACAGCTTTCAATCCTGGAATTAAAAGGCATTTCTCAACTTGAAATCTTCAGGACATTTGTAATATTTGGTTTCCTTGTATCTATTTTTGCTTTTGCTTTCGGTTGTTTGCCTGTTTCTATTGGAAATAATAAAAATGAAGAAAAAAATATAAGCATAACAACACCTGTTGTTTTTTTGTGGGCTGAACAAACAGATATTAATAATATTTTTGCTAATGTTTTAATAAGAATTCAGGAGGAAAATTCACAAAAAACAATCCAGGCAAAAAAAGCAGAATTTCTCAGCAATGGCATTATTTTTTATGATGCAACCTTTGTAGAATTAAACAAAAATTATTTTGATAAAATGTTTCTGAAAACGCCATTTGACCCTTTGCTTCTTGTAAATCATCTCACCTGTTCCATTGAACAAGAATCATTTATTCGTTTGAGAAAAAAATTAAAAAATATGGCACTGGTTGGTATAATATCCAGACCCGATTGGATTATACTTTATTCAAAATTGGCATATCCGACATTGAATATAATCATTGTTTTTCTCCTGCTTCCATTTCTTTATCAAAAAAGGGTTCTTTCAAGAGTAAAAACATTTATCACCGGCTTTATACTTATGTTTTTTACATATCTTTTATATGCCGCAGGATTATCGTTTGGAAAAGCCGAAATAATACCCTGGCAGGTTTCTCCATGGATTGCGCATATTTTCCTTATGCTTTTTTCCGTCATTTATTTGTCAAGCACAAAAAAAAAAGTGTATAATTTATGTCGATTCAATAAACAATGATTTATTCTTCTTTTTAACAAACAACACATTTTTTAGGTTAATGATATAGTGAAAAAAAACCATCTTTTACTTGAAATTGGCTGCGAAGACCTTCCTGACTGGGCGGGAAAACATTTTATAAGCAGGTTTGAACCGTTTTTTCTTGAGGGACTTAAACAGAATAAACTTGAGGCAAGAGAAATAATGTTTTTCTTTA
>CAZSTE010000026.1:0-10748 GCA_964609735.1 uncultured bacterium | reverse complement strand
CGTAACAAGGCAGCCGTACCGGAAGGTGCGGCTGGATCACCTCCTTTCTTCGGAGTAAAATTAAATCAGGGTTTGCTGATTTCAATAAAGGGCAGGATTTATCCTGCCCTTTTTTATTTTATGGAGATATTTATGGATATAAAAGAATACCTAAAATAATTATTTGTGTTTGCCTATTTTAATCATCAAAATTTTGTGATATAATTTATTTAAATATTTAACAAACAAAGAACATGGCTATAATAAAAAAAATATACTTCTTAATCGCGGCAATATACATGATGACTTTTTTTTGTTACGCAGAAACAAAGAAAGCTCCTGATTTTACACTAACTGATATTAATGGTTATAAAATAACACTTTCATCATATAAGGGTAAGGTTGTTGTTCTAAATTTCTGGGCATCATGGTGTCCGCCGTGCAGACAAGAAATTCCTGATTTTGTTAAGACGTATGAAGCATATAAGGATAAAGGACTGATAATTATAGGCGTTGCTGTCAACAGTTCCGTCGCCGATATTAAAAAACTTCTTAAAGAATATAAAATAACATATCCTGTGGCAATCTCTCCCAGCAGTATTGAAGAGGCATATGGTAACATTACTGTTGTTCCGACAACATTTCTTATTGATAAACAGGGTAATCTTGTAGACAAAAAAATAGGAATGTTTAGGGAAGGAGAACTTGAAAAGATTGTTCAACCCTTTTTAAAATAATGGATTCGCATCCTGCTATTGAAAAATTGATTGAAACAATGGGGCTATCCCGGGAACAGATTGACCTTGTTTTGAAAGAAAAACAAAGAACCGGCAGTCCTTTTGGATATCTTCTTGTAAGATTTGGCTTGATGAATTCCGATGCCTGGTATGATTTTGTTCTTCGCACATTTCATGTTCCTGTTATCAATCTTGAAGAGATGACTATTGAAAAAGAGGTTCTACACTCATTACCGGAATTTACCTGTAGAAAATACCAGGTATTGCCCATATTTAAATCAAGAAATAAAATTGTCTGCGGAATGGTTGATCCCCTTGATGAGGAAACAATTCAGCAGATAAAAAAAATTTCAGGACTTGATGTTGAAACACGTCTTGTAAAAGAATCAGATTTAAGAAGGGGCTTTGATAAATATTTTTCGCAGGTTGGTCTAGATGTTATTAGTCCGATAAGCCAATCCTCAGAAAAGGTGTATGAACCTGTTAAATTTAGAGAATTAGACAGAGAGGCCACAGCTGAAAGCACTGTTATCTCCATGATTGAGCAGGCAATTGAACTTAAAGCAACAGATATACATCTTGAAATTGAAGAAGAGGGTGTTAGATTACGGTACAGAATCAATGGGCTTTTATATGAGTTTGCGCCGCCTCCAATTGAATTGTATCCTCCAATTGTTTCGCATATTAAGGTTCTTTCAAATCTTGACATATCTGAAAAGAGGGTACCGCAGGATGGATATTTTAAAACAAGGGTTGCTGGTCGCAGCGTGGATTTAAGGGTGTCGACATTTCCAACAATATTTGGAGAAATGGTTGCCCTGAGGGTTCTTGATAAATCAAACATTATTACAGGCCTTGAACAGCTTGGGTTTCTGCCAGAAACCCTACATAGATGGAGAATGCTTCTTGATGAACCCTATGGAATGCTTTTGGTTACAGGGCCCACTGGTTCAGGAAAAACCACAACCCTTTATTCAGCGTTGAATGAGATTGATAATGTTCACAAAAAGGTTATTACTGTGGAGGATCCTGTTGAATATCATCTTAAAAACATAGACCAGATTCAAATAAATCCAAAGGCAGGTTTGACATTTGCGGTTGCGCTTCGTTCAATCCTCAGGCAGGATCCGAATGTTGTTATGATTGGCGAAATAAGAGACCTTGATAGTGCTTCAATCGCTTTCAGGGCAGCGCAAACCGGTCAGCTTGTTCTTGCCACATTACATACAAATACCGCGCCGGGTGCTGTTATACGATTGCTTGACATGGGGGTTGAATCATATCTTCTTGCTTCATCTCTTATTGGAGTATTGAGCCAGAGGCTTGTAAGAACAATATGCTCAAATTGTAAGGAGGTTTATAAGCCAATGGATGAAGAGGTTAAAGAACTTAGCCCAGAACTGGTTGGGCAGGATATTAGATTTTATAGAGGAAAGGGTTGTCATCTTTGTAAGGGAACAGGTTATGGAGGAAGAACAGGTCTTCATGAATTGATGGTTATGAACGAGGAATTAAGAAGGGTGGCAATGAAAGATCCTTCCACAAACACACTTACTTCTATCGCAAGAAAATTTGGAATGAAGAGTCTTCGGGAAGATGGCATTCAAAAGGTGCTTCAGGGTATAACAACAGTTTCTGAGGTTTTATACGCAACCAAAAAAGAAACAGAGTAAAATAGTAAGAATTGAGAAATTTTTAAATCCGGCGCTTTCAAATCCCATTTTATAATTAGAATTAAAAAATCAAACAACAGCCATTAAGGATCTGTTTTTGAAAAAACATCTGATTGGATATCAGGTTAATGTGTGTTAATATATTTATTAAATAAGATTTGCATATCATGCCCCTGTAGCTCAGATTGGATAGAGCAGCGGTTTCCTAAACCGCGTGCCGCCTGTTCGAATCAGGCCAGGGGCGTTTTTATGATGAATGATTTCCTACTAACAGGATTTTTCCCTCTGAACAAAAAGATGATTGGAGAATATCCAGGGCTTGCCGTTATAAAAAACCTCCACCCTCCATGCGCCGCATATATGCGGTTTGAAAACAAATTCTTTTGTTTCTTCAGAATAAATTGTTTGTGAATCACTCTTAATATTAATATATCCCTTTTGTGGCAATTCAACAATACATTCTTCTTCTGGACGCAAAATATCTCCCATGGTTTTTTCTCTATCAGCCGAGCCAAAGAAAAAACCCCTGCTATCAGCAATAAAATCGTTTGCAAAAAATACTCTGCCCTGTTTGAAGGCCTTAATAACAATATCTCTATCCTTTTCAAAATCTCCTGTTATTTTATCTTGTGTGAAAATATGGTTTCTAAGGGTTTTAAAAATGAAATCAAACCTGAATGTTTTTTTCAAATCCAGATATTGTAAAAAGAAAGGTAAAAAATGCATATCCAAGCCAGAAACGCCAACAAAGAATTTTTTTCTACGGACAACATCATCCCAGAGACGAAGCGTTGCGGCAGATGGACCGCGAAAATTATTGGGAAATAACAGGTATCGCAAGGGAAGATTTAAGGGATTTGTTTTTTCAGCAAAATCAAAAAGCGCGGACCATACCTCAATGCCTGTTATTGAATCAAATAATTTTTTTTTGGTCCATTTGTGACTGACCGGAATTCCAAAAAGAGTGTGTTTTCCGTAGGGATGTGCTGCAAACATCAGTAAGGAATTATTTTTTTGGGAAACAATATTTTCTATAGCCTGTTTCCCCATCCAGGATTTGTTTCCATATATAAGAAGATGATTCAACCTGCTTTTTTCGTCTGCTTCTTCTCCTGCGAGAACCAGCAGATTGTTTTTGTATCCTTCCAGTGAAAAATAATTATTCCATTGTTTTTTGGAGGGGGTATGGGGGCTCAGGATAAGAAAATCCAATCCTGTTTTTTGTGCTCCAGCCCAGAATGTATCAGGTATATGTTTATTTATTTTTTGATTTATATGTATATGCAAACAGCCAATATATTCATGCATGGTAACATCTTAAAATAATTAACATTCTTAGAATGAAAATCCCTTAATAAAAAGTACCCCCAACGGGATTTGAACCCGTGTCTGATGGCTGAGAACCACCTGTCCTTGGCCACTAGACGATAGGGGCACGAATTTTTTAGTTGTTTATGAATAATTCTATAACAAATTCCTAAAAAACAGGAGATTTATAAAATAAGTAACAATTTTAAATAAAAATTGTTACTTCTCACAATTTCAGTATAAACCATATGTTGTTTGCATGTCAACAGTATCAGTTGTTTTTTTTGGTATTCAACCATTTTCCTTCGTGGAAAGAGGTTGAAAATATATATGAAATAGCGTAGAATTAAAGAATTATTTCTTTTTATTTTAGAGGAATGGAAATGTATATCAATAGATGCCTTTTTTTTCTTGCAAAAAGATTTCTCGGGAAAAGACACCAGGAAAGTTTTATCTGGTTCACAGGTTTTATCAGCGTTGTGGGTATTACCCTGGGGGTTGCGAGTCTTATGCTTGTTTTAGGAATTATGAATGGCTTTAGTAATGACCTTAAAAGGAAAATTGTCGGTGCGAATCCGCATATTATTATTGAAGGAGATCCCTATCTTTATGATTACCAGCAGATTGCTAAAAAAATAAGCGCTGTGTCTGAGGTGAAGGATATTAGCTATTTTGCCCAGACCCAGGTTATTTATAAGTCATCCTTTTATATGATTGGAGGATATTTAAAGGGTATAGAAGGAAACAATGAAATTGCCGGTCTTAAACAATTTCTTAAACAGGGAGATATAAACAAAATAAATTCCGATGGGATAATTATTGGCAGCGAGCTTGCTAAAGAACTTGGAGTGGATGTTGGAGATGTTATATCTATTATAGGAGGTTTCCCACCAAAAGAATTTTCTCTTCCCATTGCGGCTATTGTTGAATATGGCATTTATAATATGGATGTTTCTGTAGGCATGATAAATCTTGAAAATTTTCAGAGGGAATTTTTTTCCGGCAGGCATCTTGCCAATATTGCGATATCCGTTGGTAATATCTATCGTTGTGAGGATATCGCAAAACAGATAAAAAAACTGGCGGGTGATGTGAAAATTAGCACATGGATAAAGAAAAACAAGATTCTTTTTGCGGCTCTTGCCCTTGAAAAAAGGGCGATGCTTTTAATCCTGGCGATAATAATTATTGTGGCAGCCTTTAACATAGCAAGCAGTTTAATGATGACTGTTTATCGGAAAATAAAAGAAATAGGCGTTTTAAAAACCCTTGGTATGACAACAGGCCAGATAAGGGCAGTTTTTTTAATTGAAGGTTTTTTGATTGGAATAAAAGGTCTTATATGTGGGTTATGTTTGGGCGGCGGTATCATATGGGTTTTGAAAAGATATAATATTATCCGGTTGCCAGAATATATTTATAGCATTTCCTATCTTCCTATTGAGCTTTCTGGAACAGAAATTTGTTTAATATGCGTGGCAGTTTTCCTAATGACACTTGCTGCTTCGGTTTTTCCCGCATACAGAGCCGGTAAACTTGAACCAGCAACTGCTTTGAGATATGAATGATGGCCTCGATAAATAATTGTATAATTTATACTGAGCATATTACAAGGAGTTATGAAAAAAATATCAACGCTATCGATGATATTTCTATTGTCATACCAAGCGGAACAATTACTGTGATATTGGGGCCATCCGGTTCAGGAAAAACAACCTTGTTAAATATGCTCGCTCTTCTTGATAAACCGGATTCAGGAAGGATATTTCTTTATGACAGGGATGTTTCTTCCCTTTCAGAAAAGCAGGCAGCAGAAATTCGCAACAGGATGTTTGGTTTTGTTTTTCAGTTTTTCCACTTAATACCGGAATTGTCTGTTGAAGAAAATATAATGATTCCCTTGATGATAAGACATCCAAATGTACCTCTTCAATTTCATAAACAAAAGGTTTTGGAATTGGTTACAGAATTTCATCTTGAAACAAAACTTGCCCGGTATCCCAATCATATATCCGGTGGAGAAAAACAAAAGGTTTGTATATGCAGAAGCATTATTGGCGATCCTGACATTGTTTTTGCAGATGAACCAACGGGCAATCTTGATAAGGATTCATCATCTGAATTGATATCACTTATTCAACAATTGAATAAAAACAAGGGGAAAACATTTGTTATCGCAACCCACAATGAAAACTTTTTGAGAATTGCTGCAAATGTTATATACTTGTCAAATGGTAAAATTTTTATAGGAGGAAGAAATGGACCTATGGATTAATATCAATGGAAAATTTGTTAAAGAAAAACAAGCAAAAATTTCGGTTTTTGACCATGGCTTATTATACGGCGATGGCGTTTTTGAAGGATTAAGAGCATATAGCAAAAAAATTTTTAAACTTTACGAACATATTCACAGATTATATAAATCTGCAAAGGCAATTTCCCTTGATATTCCAATGACTGAAGAAGAAATGGCTGAGATAATAAAAAAAACCATTAGGAAAAATGGTTTGAAAGATTCGTATATCCGAGTTGTGGTAACAAGGGGCATAGGCGATCTCGGGCTTGATCCGCGAAATTGTTCAAAGCCAACAACGATTGTTATCGCCAGCCAGATAAGTCTTTATCCAGAACAACATTATAAAAAGGGAATTTCTATTGGCACAATTGCAACCAGAAGAAATCTTATTGAAAGTCTGAATCCCGCAATAAAATCGCTTAATTATCTTA
Organism: uncultured bacterium; assembly: GCA_964609735.1. Taxonomy (GTDB): domain Bacteria; phylum Ratteibacteria; class UBA8468; order B48-G9; family DTJG01; genus DTJG01. Next base: position 4,324 of record CAZSTE010000026.1, on the reverse strand, counting down.
ACAATATCCTTGCAAAAATTGAGGCAACAAATGCAGGGGTAATGGAAGGATTATTTCTTAATAACGATGGATATGTTACAGAAGGCACAGGTGAAAACATTTTTATTGTATCGGGACGGGCTTTATTCACGCCTCCTATTTCAGCAGGCGCTCTGGATGGTATTACAAGGGATGTGGTTATGCAAATAGGAAAGGTTATTGGTCTGGAAGTAAATGAAAAATTACTAACAAGATATGATCTTTATAATGCCGAAGAATGTTTTTTAACAGGAACCGCCGCAGAAATAGTTCCTGTGACAGTTATTGACGGTAGAACCATTGGCTCGGGAGTGCCGGGTTTTTTCACAACCAAGATTAGAAAAGAATTTCACATGCTCGTTCTAAAAGACGGCATTCCCATCTAATATAATTTATATATTAGACACCATAGCGTTAGGATGATGTGGTAATTCTGAGATAAGACAGAGAAGAGTTTTTAGATATATAAAAATGTTGATTTTTAGCCAAAATCTGGTATAATAAATAAGGTAAATGACGAAGGGAAATTATGAATTATGTTTGAACAATATTTTGAAAGATTTACAAAAAGGGTAAAAACAGTCTTTGAACTTGCCAGGGGTTTTGCCATACGGTATGGCCATAGCCAGATAGAAACCGAGGATATACTGTTGGGATTGCTTGAAGAAGGCGAAGGAATGGCTATAGCGGTTTTGCATTTTTTGAAGATAGATCCTGAACAGGTAAAATGCGAACTTGAAAGGAACATAAGAATAGGAATTCCAATTCTTGCATTGGGTGAAATTCCTTCATTGAGTCCTTCTGTTAAAAAAATCCTTGCTTTTTCTTATAGTCAGGCGCAATATTTCAAACATAGTTATGTGGGAACAGAGCATCTTCTTATAGGATTGGTGGCAGAAGAAGAAGGGCTGGCGGCTAAGGTCCTTGCTACTTTTGGATTGACTGTTGAAAAAATAAAAAAGGCAATAGAAGACCTTTTATGGGGGGAACCGGAAAATATTTCAAAAAACAGGCATCAGCAATCACAGATATCGCAACATCCAAAATCCAAAACCCCAACCATTGATCTTCATGGAAAAGATTTGACACAACTTGCTGAAGAAAAGAAACTTGATCCTGTAATTGGAAGAGAAAAAGAGATTGAACGGCTTACCCAGATTTTGTGTAGAAGAAAAAAGAACAATCCTGTTTTGCTGGGAGAAGCGGGCGTTGGCAAAACGGCCATTGTTGAGGGTTTTGCTCAACGCATAGCATTTGGCAATATTCCCGAGATGTTAAGAAATAAAAAAATCATCATGATAGACCTCGGGAGTTTGGTAGCAGGCACAAAATACCGTGGTGAATTTGAACAGAGGATCAAGTCGCTTCTTGACGAACTTAAACAGAATAAAAACATTATTATTTTTATTGATGAATTACATACACTTATTGGCGCAGGCGGGGCGGAAGGCGCGATAGATGCTTCAAATATTTTAAAACCTGCTCTTTCACGGGGAGAAATTCAGTGTATAGGAGCGACAACCTTTGACGAATATAGAAGATATATTGAAAAAGACGCCGCATTTGAACGAAGATTTCAACCCATTGTGGTAAATCCTCCGACTGTGGAGGAAACCATTGAGATACTACGCGGGTTAAAACCAAAATACGAAGAGCATCATAAACTAAAAATTTCAGATGAAGCTCTTGTAATGGCTGCAAGACTTTCTGATAGATATATAACAAATAGATTTTTACCTGATAAGGCAATAGATCTTGTGGATGAAGCAGCCAGCAAACAGCGGCTTTCTATTTCTGATGTATCTGAAGAAAAGGTAAAGGAATTGGAAATTAGAGCGGACAGGTTGGTACATTTACAACAACAGTCAACCATTCAGCAGGATATTGAAAAGACAGCAAGAATAAGGGACCGCATAAGACAGATTCGTAATCAGATAGATGAGGTAAAGATTTCAGGCGAAGAAAGGGTGATTGATTCGCAAAAAACGGTTTCTGGAAAGGAGATTGCAGAAATTGTTTCAGGATGGACAGGCATACCGATTTCTCAGCTGTGTAAACAGGAACGCGAAAAACTTCTTGAAATGGAAGAATATCTTCATAGGGTTGTGGTGGGACAGAATGAAGCTGTATCAGCTGTAAGTCGGGCAATCAGACGTTCCAGAGCAGGTATTAAGGATCAAAAAAGGCCCATTGGTTCTTTTCTTTTTCTCGGTCCAACAGGCGTAGGGAAAACCCTTCTTGCCAAGGCAGTGGCTGAATTTCTTTTTGGAGAGGATCAGGCGCTTATACAGATAGATATGTCTGAATATATGGAAAAATTTACTGTGAGTAGACTGATTGGCGCGCCTCCGGGTTATGTGGGTTACGAGGAAGGTGGACAACTTACTGAAAAGGTTAGACATAGACCATATTCAGTGGTTTTGCTTGATGAAATAGAAAAAGCGCATCCCGATGTTTTCAATCTTTTGCTTCAGATTCTTGAGGAAGGGCATTTGACAGATAGTTTTGGCAGGAGTGTAAGTTTTCAAAACGCTGTGCTTATGCTTACTTCAAATATTGGGACCCAATATCTTAAAAAAATATCAACAATTGGTTTTCAAGAGGCCAATGGAAAATATTCCTATCTTGATGTAAAGGAAAAAATCCTTAATGAGGTTAAAAAAACGATAAAGCCGGAATTATTAAACCGGCTTGATGAGATTATTGTTTTTCATCCACTTGAAGATGAACATCTTTTGAAGATTGTTGATCTTGAAATTGAAAAGGTTGCGCAAAGATTGCAGGAACAAGGATTTACAATTTTGCTTACGTCGGAAGCCAGAATGTTTTTAAAAAACAAAGGAACCGATCCGCAGTTTGGAGCCAGACCCTTAAAAAGAGCTATATCACGATATCTGGAAGATCCTCTTTCAGAGGAGATATTAAGAGAAAATATCCTTCAAGGTTCGCATATCATCGTAAAACTTGTAGGAGATCGGTTTATTTTCAGCGCTACGGAAGGGGAAAAGCGTGTTACTACCACGTCTGACAAAACCTCTATTTCTTCTGATTAGCCTTTCTTTCTCTATTTGTTTGTACGCTCAGGACAGTGTTATTTCAATGGAGATAAAAGGTAATATCACAGTTTCAACAACAAGAATAATGCTAATGATGAAAACAAAGCCAGGCGGCATTTTTGACGAACAGATATTGAAAAGAGATATTCAAAATTTAATGGAAACCGGATATTTTTCTTCTGCAAAATATCGGGTTATGAAAACAGACAACGGTGTTGATATTCTTATTGAATTGATTGAAAATCCAAAAATTGAGGAGATTCGGTTTGATAAATCAAGATATTTTAAAAAGGCTGAATTGGAAAAGGCTATAGGCATAAAAAAGGGAGATTATTGCAGTCAGGATGTAATCAATAATGCGGTTTCACAATTGAGAAAAAAATATGAAGAAAAAAGGGTATGGTTCAGTGATATATCAGCCACTATTCAGCCGGTTGCAGAAAACCGTGTGATTGTGAGGTTTAATATAAAAGAGGGTGGGAAAAGGGTCAGTGTTTATAGCATAAATTTTTCAGGGAATACCTTTCCATCAAAGGTTTTACTTCGGAAGATGAAGATTAAACAGAGAAAAATGCCTTTTATTAGAGGCACATTTAAGGCTGAAATTCTTGAAGATGACATTAAACGAATTGAAGATTTTTATTATAATAACGGTTATCCCGATTGTAAGATATCGTATTCAACGTCCGTTGAAAATGGTTTGATGAGAATTAATATTTCTATTAACGAAGGCGACAAGATTTTTTTTGGCAAAACAGAATTTTCGGGCAGGTTAATTTTTAGCATGAGCCAGCTTCAGGAAAAAATTGTTTATCGCGAAGGAGAGCCGTATTCAAAGAAAAAATTTGAGCAGACGCAAAACAATATAAATCGCATGTATTCCGATGCCGGATATATCAAACCCAGTATATTTGCAATTCCTGAGGTAAACAATTCAAAAATAGACATAAGGTTTATCATTGATCCTGGGGAACGGGTTTATATCAATGAAATAAATATCAAAGGCAATACCATAACAAAGGATAAGGTTATCCGCAGGGAATTTATCATTCATCCCGGGGATGTCTATTCAGGTTCAAAAATATCAAAAAGTTTTAATAATCTTGCAGACCTTCAATTTTTTGATGAGATAGAGATTACCCCCCAACCCACCATGGATAATGACCTTGTTGATATTAATGTAAAGGTGAAGGATAGGGAAAGAACAGGATTATTTGCTTTTGGCGGCGGATACAGCTCTTTAGAAAATG
>CAZSTE010000025.1:4223-10947 GCA_964609735.1 uncultured bacterium | reverse complement strand
ACAAACCGCTTATAACAAGCAAAACATTTAGAAAACTTATTGACAGGCATATAAAAAGCGAAGCAGAAATCACCATTGCAACAGCCATACTTTCCCTGCCTGGAAGCAAAGGAAGGATCATAAGAGAAAAAGGCAAATTTGCAAGGGTTATAGAAGCAAAAGATGCAGATCCAGAAATATTAAAAATAAAAGAGGTAAATGCCGGTTTTCTTGTTTGTGAAGCACATTCCATATACAGGGAATTAAGGAAAATAAATAATAATAATGCTTCAAAAGAATATTATCTTACTGATGTATATACAGAATATATAAAGGACGGGCTTGACATTTGCACTGTCAGAATACCGCCAGAAGAAAGTTGCGATATCAACACGCTTTCTGAATTACAAAACATTAATCAATGGATAATGACGGTTAAAAAACAAAAATGAACGAAAAAAGAACAAAAATTGGTGTTATCGGAGGCGGCTACTGGGGGAAAAATTTAATCAGGGTTTTCAACGAAATTGGCGTTTTAACCGCAATATGCGACCTGAATAAAACTATTACGACATCGTACAAAGAGACATATCCCGATGTAGAAATATTTTCGGATTATGAAAAATTGATTAAAAATCCTGGGATAGATGCCCTGGTAATTGCTACCCCCGCTTCTACACATTATAAAATCACAAAATCTGCCCTTGAAACCGGTAAGGATGTATTCTGCGAAAAACCACTTGCATTAAACACCAAACAGGGAAAACACCTGGTAAAAATCGCGTCTGATAATAATCTTATTTTAATGGTAGGCCATATACTGCACTATCATCCTGCGGTAGAAAAACTCAAAGAAATAGTTAAACGCAAAGAACTTGGAAATATTGAGTATATCTATTCAAACCGTCTTAATATCGGACGTATTAGACATGAGGAAAATATTCTATGGAGTTTTGCTCCACACGATATTTCTTTAATGCTTTCACTTACCCAATCATTGCCTTCCAGGGTGTTTTCATATGGCGGCGTATTTTTACCCCATAAGGTTGAGGATGTCACACTAACATTTTTTTCTTTTCCAAATAACATTAAAGCACACATCTTTGTTTCCTGGCTTAATCCCTTTAAGGAACAAAAATTTGTTGTAATAGGGAATAAAAAAATGGCTGTTTTTGATGATACGGAAAAGGAAAAAAAACTTGTTTTTTATCATCACAAAATTAAATGGAATAACAACGCCGCGCCAACAATTGAAAAAGCAGAAGCAGAGATTGTTGAAATTAAAAAAGACGAACCATTAAAAAAAGAAGCACTCCATTTTATTGAATGTATAAAAAAGAGAAAAAAACCATATACCGATGGGAAAGAAGCGTTAAACGTTCTAAAGGTGCTGGAACAGGCAGAAAAATGTTTAAGGAGCAGAATATGAGCGATTATTACGTACATCAATCATCCTATATTGATGATAATGTTGTAATTGGGAAAGGAACAAAAATATGGCATTTTTGCCATATACTTTCAGGCGTAACGATTGGCAACAGCTGTATAATTGGACAAAATGTAATGATTGGACCCGATACGATTATTGGGAATAGCTGTAAAATACAAAACAATGTTTCTATTTATAAGGGCATCTTTCTTGAAGACGATGTTTTCTGCGGTCCATCATGTGTTTTTACCAATGTTATCAATCCAAGGGCCTTTATAGAAAGAAAAAACGAATTTAAAACCACCATTGTCAAGAAAGGTGCTACCATCGGCGCCAATGCCACAATTATATGCGGAAATACAATTGGCAGATACGCTCTTATAGGAGCAGGAGCCGTTGTAAATCATGATGTTTATGATTATGCGCTTATGGTAGGCGTGCCGGCAAGAAGGATTGGCTGGGTTTGCAAATGCGGAGTAACCCTTAAAGGAACAGAAGATATTTTATCTTGCCGCCAGTGTGGAAGTCAGTATAGAATCAGCAAAAATATTCTGGAAATTATTATGGAAAAATAGGGGAACCTAATGAATATCCCAATGCTTGATTTATCCGCTGAATATCTTTATATGAAAAATGATATTGATGAAGCCATTGAAAAATGTCTTATGCATCAATCATGGATACTCGGACCGGAGGTAAGTGAATTTGAAAAACAATGCAGTGAATTTTTAGGCGCCAAACATTGTATTGGCTGTAGCTCAGGAACAGATGCTCTTGTCATTACTCTTCGTGCAATGGCCATAAAAGCTGGAAAAGAATTCTTCAATGAAGACGAAGAGATACTGACAACGCCTTTTACTTTTACCGCTACAGGTGACGCGATATTAAGAAGCGGTGCAACTCCTGTTTTTATTGATATCGATCCCGCAGATTTTAATATCAGTATTGAGGGCATAAGAAAATATCTTGAGACAAACGGAAAAAAAACAAGGGCGATTTTACCTGTGCATTTATATGGAACTGCCTGTAATATGGACGCCATCTCTGAAATAGCAATGAAATATAATCTTTTCATCATTGAGGATACAGCACAGGCGTTTGGAGCATGCTGGAAAAACAAAAAACTGGGCACCATTGGAGATGCGGGCGCATTCAGTTTTTTTCCAAGCAAAAATCTTGGTGGTTTCGGCGATGGAGGACTGATTTCAACAAATAACGGTACAATCTCGGAAATAGCAAGAATGCTTACAAAACATGGTGGAAAAGACAAATATAATGTTGATCATATTGGCTACAATAGCCGCCTTGATACCCTCCAAGCAGCAATTTTACTGGCAAAAATAAAATATGTTGATTTTTTTAATTATAAACGGGCGGAAATCGCAAAAAAATACAACAATCAATTACAGGAAATAAAAGAAATTAGATTACCTCAAATTGTTGAAGGGAATGTATTCCACCAATACACAATAAGAGTAAAAAATGACAAACAGATTAAACTTCAGCAATTTTTGAAACAGCAGGGAATTGCCAGTATGATTTATTACCCTTTTTGTTTGCATCAAATGAAAATTTTTCAAAACACCTCAAAATTTCCGATGCCGCTTTCTGAAGCAGAAAAAGCATCAAAACAGGTGCTAAGTCTTCCCATTGAACCACTTATGACACAGCGGCAACAAAATTATATAATAGCAAAAATAAAAGAGTTTTTCCTTCACAATGGGTAAAATCAGGATATTCTCCATTGTTGGTGCAAGACCTCAATTTATTAAACTGGCTGCATTAACAGAACAATTGCATGGATTAAAATTCAATAAAAAAATCGACCATCGAATAATTCATACAGGCCAGCATTATGATTATGAAATGTCTAAAATTTTTTTCCAGCAGTTGCATATACCAAAACCCGATTACAATCTTGGGGTAGGTTCCCACACCCCAGCAAAACAAATAGGCCTGATGATGGAAGGTATTGAAAAAATACTGATAAAGGAAAAACCGGCTGCCACTCTTGTATATGGAGACACAAATTCCACCCTCGCAGGTTCATTAACATCTGCGCATCTTTGTATTCCTGTTGCTCATATTGAAGCAGGATTAAGAAGTTTTAAAATGGATATGCCTGAAGAAATCAACAGGGTTGCAAGCGATAGAATTTCCACATTTTTATTTTGTCCAACAAAAACAGCTGTAATAAATTTAAAAAAAGAGGGTATTACAAAAAACGTATGGATGGTTGGAGATATTATGTATGATATCTTTTTGCAGGCCCAAAAATATCTTAATAACACAAAGATTTTAGATACATATAAGGTATCCTCAAAAAACTATCTGCTTTTAACCATTCATAGAAAAGAAATTACGAATAATCCTAAAAATTTAATCAAAATAATTGATGCAATTGGACACTCAAAAGAAAAAACCATTTTTTTAATTCATCCGAGAACAGAAAAAATTCTAAAAAAAATCAAACAATTTGACTTTGAAAAATATAATAATCTAATTGTTTCAAAACCGGTTGGATATATTGATATGCTTATCCTTGAAAAAAACGCAAAAAAAATTATCACAGACAGCGGCGGGGTGCAAAAGGAATCGTTCTGGTTCAAGGTTCCCTGCATTGTATTAAGAAAAGAAACAGAATGGAAGGAGCTTTTATCCTGGAAAGGATTCAATCTTGTCGGCACTGATATTGATCAACTCCAAGATTCTATAAAATCTATCCCAAAAAGTTATAAATCCAATTCTAATATTTTCGGGCATGGTAATACCTCCTCACTAATTTTGAAAAAGATTATAAAATGGCTATGTAACACCTTATCTATAAAACATTGTCAAAATGAATATTGGAATGATACTTAATGGCGCATATCCGCCGGATATACGGGTCGAGAAGGAATGCAACGCTTTATTAAAAGGAGGATTTAATATATATATCCTTTCCGGAATCAAAGGATTAAGGCCGGATATAAAAAAAGAAAGAATATATAACAACACAACTGTTTGTTATACCGCATTTAATTATTATGATAGGACAAGAAAAAATCTAAATCAAATGAAAAATTTTTGCGGAATGCAAACGCTTGTTCAAAAAAAAATACTTCAATTTATTGCTGATTATAATATTGATATTATTCATGCTCACGATCTTCCCATGGCCAATGTCGCTATGAAAATAGCCAGAATAAAAAAAATTCCTTTTGTTTCGGATCTGCACGAAAATTATCCTTATTACCAGTTAATCGGTCGCAAAAAAAGCATGCTAAAATTCAAAAAATGGTTTAAGATTGAAAAAAGGGTTGTCCGGGTATCTAATTTTGTCATTGCGACATGCGATGAAATGAAAAACAGAATTATTCAACAACATAAAGTTAATTCCTCAAAAATAAGGGTTGTTTCCAATGTATATGCAGATGAATTCAAGAATTTAAGGGTTGATGATTTTATAATAACCAAATATGAAAAAAGAAAAATGTTCTTGTATTCGGGTGTGATAAATGCGCAAAAAGGATGTAAAACACTTATAGAAGCAATTAGTTATCTTAAACAATATCCGGAAATCTTATTATGCCTTGTGGGTGTTTCAAAAGAGGATAAAAAAATAAAAAAATTTCGGGATATGGTCTCGGATAGAAAAATTGGAAATCAGGTTGAATTTATTCAATGGCAACCCATTGAACAAATTTATTCCTATATTATGGCAAGCTATGCCTGTATTGTGCCTTTTGAAAGAAATATACAAAATAATTGTTCCTCCCCGCATAAACTTTTCCAGTATATGGCATGTGGAAAACCGGTAATTGTTTCTGATTGCCCCTCAATAGCGAATATTGTAAACAAGAATAAATGTGGCCTTGTTTTTAAGGGTGGAAGCAGCAGGGATTTAGCAGAAAAGATTCTTACCCTTTCAAAAAACAATCAGATGTGCAGTGCAATGGGAAAAAACGGAATGGATATTGTAAAAAATAGATATAATTTTGATATTGAAGGCAAAAACCTTATCTGTTTATATAAAGAAATCTCCATATAATATTGGTTGTGTTATAATAACAACGGTAATCACCAAAATACCTATTTTAAAAATGAAGGCTGTTGATTTATTAAAAAAAAGGGGTCGACATCTGTAAGATTTTTGTTACCGATTATTTTTATTTCAATCTACCAACATTTTATCCGGCAGAAAGGATATTTGCATAGAAAAAATTATGAAACCTGAAAATGAAATTTTAAAAGATTTTTATCTTTTGGCTGATTATCTTGAAAAAAAATACAAGATTAAAAATGTAAATAAATATAAAAATAACATATCTGCGTTTTTGTTACATGCAAATCATATTAAATCTTATGATTTTATCGCCCCTTTCTGTATGGGTAAAAAGGTGTTGGATATAGGATGTTTTATTGGTTACGGAGAAACACGTATTTTTTCACAAGCAAAAGAAATAATTGCGATTGACAGCGATGATGATGCACTTGATTTTGCCAGAAATAGATTTATTCCCAATGTACGATTTGAAAAAGCAGATGCAAAACGATTGCCATTTCCCAAGGAAACCTTTGATATAATTATTGCTTTTCAGCTTATAGAACATATACCTTTCAATGAAGTGGGAAATTTTCTTTCTGAGGTTAAAAAAATATTGAAAGAAAAAGGATTGCTCTTTATTAGTACTCCAAATCGCAAATTTCGTTTGATGCCATTTCAACGACCTTTTAATCGCGAGCATTACCAAGAATTTACTGCAAAGGAACTCTTAAAACTTTTAGAACCACATTTTGAAAAGGTTCAAATCAAAGGTGTTCGGGCAAAAAAATGGATAGAAGAGATTGAAAAACAAAGGGTTCGGAAATCACCTCTTATAAAACTCAAAAAACATTTTAAAAAAATTGGTTCCAACATGATAAAACGATTTCAATCCAACAGTAAAAAAACATCTATGGCTAATAATGAATTTAATCGGTTATTTAACAATTTTTCTATGGATGACTTTTATTTAGACGACCATAATCTGAATAAATCTATGGTTTTATTTGCTATCTGTGAAAAATATAACCATACCGAATAAAAACATGAATCAAAAACAACAATATATACCCCAAGAATATTGGCAGAAACGTCTAAGTAAGGACTTTTCATTAACAGGCGTGGGATATCTAAGATTTAAGATTGAATATAATATCTGGCTTTATAAAGCAAGGTTATATGTCCTCCAGAAATTATTAAAAAAGGCAGATGTTAATTGCAACGGGAAAAATTTGTTAGATATCGGAATAGGGACAGGTTTTTACATTGATTTCTGGGAAAAGCAGGGAGTG
>CAZSTE010000025.1:0-4213 GCA_964609735.1 uncultured bacterium | reverse complement strand
AAAAACATCACGGGTATAGATATAACATCCAAAAGCATAGAGGAGTTAAAAAGAAAATATCCCAATTATAATTTTATAAAAGCAGATATTGGCGATGAGATGGAATCTTTTAACGAAAGGTTTGATATTATCACAGCTTTTGATGTGTTGTTTCATATTGTTAGAGAAGATAAATTTAAACAGGCAATAAAAAATATCAAAAAATTTTCTCATAGCAATACAATAATCTTGATTATGGATAATTTTCTCAAAGAATACAAACAAACCCGGGGGCATGAAAACGATAGAACATTGGAATATTATAAAAAAATATTGGACTCCCATTCAATAGACATTAAAATAATAGAACCTATATTTTTCTTTATGAATGCGCCCATCGATATAGAACGAATAAATAATAGATTAACGAGGTTTACAATAAATTCCATGTGGCGGATAAACAAAGAAGTAAACTGGTATTTCAAAAAACTCGGAACATTCGGCAGAGGTTTGACCTATTCCTGGGCCCTAATTCTTTATATTCTTGATCGTCTAATTTTAAAATGGGTTTCTGTTGGCCCCAGCACAAAATTAATACTTGCCAAACCAAGGCAACAGACACAATTGCAATGATTATACATTTCTGTCCAATAAAAATTTTGATGAAATGTTATAAAAAATTTTAGCCATATAAATACTAATTTATGAAATTAAAAAACACATATAAGGGAATTTATTGTAAATGAACACGTCTCCTTCAACATCCAAATATAAGGTTCTTTTTCTTGCAAGTATGTATCCAAGCCGGCTTCATCCTGTAAAAGGAATATTTATAAAAAGGCATGCTGAAGCAGTGGCAAAATTCTGCGATGTGAGTGTATTATATGTTATTGAAGATCCCTACCTAAAAAATAAAACCTATGAAGTGGACTATTTAGTAGAAAACGGGGTACACACATTGATAGTTTATCATAAAAAAATAAAGAAACGTCCGATAGTGCATAGAATTCAGAAAAACATGGTATATCTTACAGCATCCCGCATAGGCTTTAACATAATAAAAGAAAAAGTTGGAAAACCCGATATCGTACATGTAAATGTAATAAAGCGGACAGGTAAAATAGCGCTTATGTTAAAATTTATATATAAAATACCATTTCTGATTACAGAACACTCATCGTCTTATTTACCCGCTTGTGGTAAATATAAAAAAACACAAATACCACAAAAATTCTTCACAAATCTGATTATAAAAAACGCTGAAGCAGTAATAACCGTTTCCAACGCGTTAAAAGATGCAATGCTTTCACTTGGCTTAAAAAATCAATATTTCGTGGTTCCAAATGTTGTTGAAGTAAATACAATCAGTTTTGTAACCAGATTAAACACCAACAAAAAGAAAATTTTTCACATATCCCTGATGGTGGACAAAATAAAAAACATCACAGGAATTCTCAAGGCATTATACAACATTATCCATAACCAAAAAAGGGATGATTTTGAGCTTCATCTCATAGGTGAAGGAAATGATAGCGAAAAGATTAAAAATGTGGCAAAACAATTAAACCTTTACAATAGCTATGTTTTTTTTCATGGAATAAAACCGCCAGAAGAGGTTTATGGATATCTACAGGAAGCAGATTTTTTGATTACCAATAGCAATTATGAAACATTTTCGCTTGCAACAGTTGAAGCATTGGCTTGCGGAATTCCTGTAATTGCAACAAAATGCGGAGGGCCGGAAGATTTTATTACAGACGAAACCGGTTTGCTTATAGAACCGGGGAATGAAAAACAACTTGAGCTTGCTATACTTTATATGCTTGATAATTCCCATAGGTATGAAAAAAAAAGGTTAATGGAATACGCGAAGGAAAGATTTAACAGTTATACGGTGGGTAAACAACTTTATGAAATCTACAATAGGTTAAAAAACAAATAACCTTTTCAATTTATTATGCTCAGAAAAATATTATACATAACATATCATTTCCCTCCATCAACAAAGGTAGGCGCAATAAGGGCAAAAGGATTTGCAAGGTATATGCCTTGTTTTGGATGGCATGTTATCGTACTTTCGCCTTTGCTTTCAGGAAAACCAGACGGTCAATTTCATATTGTTGAGACGCATCCGCCATATCAAAAAATACCTCCGTACCTTTTTAACCCGAACCTACGCAAACGATTAAAATCCGCGGTAGGTTATCTGCCGCCAATCCATCAAAGAATTTACTCGTTTTTTAGAGGAGCGATAGATGTTCCAGATAGTAGAATTGGCTGGCTTCCATTTGCCGTATACGCGGCAGAAACAATTATTAAAGAGGAAAAACCCCAGGTAATTGTGAGCAATTTTGGTCCTGCATCCTGTCATATTGTCGCTTCTCAATTAAAAAAATCTCATCCCGAAATTTTCTGGCTTGCTGATTTTAGAGATCCATGGACACAATTCAGAAAAAATTCCCTGAGAACACGCTTTGAAAAATCTCTTGAACATAAAACACTCAAATATGCAGATGCATTATCCATTGTTTCACAATATCTTGCCAATGCGCTTCAAAAGGATTATCCTGATAAAAAGGTCTATACCATTCCAAATGGATTTGATCCTGCTGAAATGGTTATTGACAATAACCCTGTGACAGATAAATTCGTTATCAGCCATACAGGCTCGCTAAACCGGAAATTCCGCAATCCATCAATTCTTTTACAGGCATTGCAGAACCTAATCAAAACCGGCAAAATAGAAAGACAACATATCATGGTTACTTTTTATGGACACGATCAATCATGGGTTTTAAAAGATGCCTGCAAATATGGAATTGCCGACATTGTATCCTACCAGGGAGCAAAAGATCGCAAGGAAATTCTTGAAATTCAAAGAAACAGCCAGGCGCTTTTGCTTATCTGGCGTTCGGGAAAAGGTGAGGAAGGCACATTAACAGGAAAAATTTTTGAATACCTTGCCTCTGGAAGGCCAATAATTTCCATAGGCGAAAATGCCGGTGAGATAGAATATCTACTTCAACAAACCCATGCCGGAATTCACTGTAAAACCCTTTCAGAAACGCAGGCTATTCTATGTAAGATGTACCAGCAATGGTTAAAAAATCATAGTGTAGAATACCAGGGTGTTAAACAGGAAATAACAAAATACAGCCATATTGAAATGGCAAGAAGATTTTCACAGGCGCTTGAAAATGGTTAAATTTCAGATATTTGAAACATTAAAAATTTTACTTGCACCCTTCAACCCTGATTATACTGAACTTACTAACTTCATAACTTCTGTTAACTTTGATGGGTATGTTGATCATTTTTATAAAATAAAAAAAATATTTTCCAACTCGTATAGAGAAAATCAGTATATAAACGTCTCAAAAAAAATTTCCTTTTTAAGAAAAAAATTTGCTGAGTTTTCGGGAAAACAATTTGTACCAGGGAATAATACCTATCTTGTAAGGGTTGATGATTATCCTCCTTGGGATTATAAAAATGAGGCATTTGAGAGATTTGCCGATATCTTTGAAGAAAATGAAATAAATATTCTTGTTGGTGTTATTCCGAATCAAAGTAAAAATCGCCACAGGATAGACAATAACGATTTCAAACCTTTTAATGAAAATGATGCAAAAACCCTTAGAAAATTTTCGTTTCTTGAACCAGCACTACACGGGTTCACACATCAAACAATTAGGAAAAAACCATACTCTGAATTTTCTGGTTTATCTATAGAACAAACCACTGAAAAAATTAAAAAAGGGATTGAAATTCTTAAACAGTTTAATATCGCACCCCTGGCGATTATTTCACCATTTGATACATTTACTTCAACAAATTTTAAAGCATTCTCATCTTTTTTTAGGATTATATGCGGTGGCTATCCAAGTGCAACAAGCTTTGGTTTCTGGGTTTCTCCATCTGTAATAAATAATTCAATTTATGTTGCTTCTTATAAACCTGTTTCCGGCAAAGCAGAAAAAATCCTGAAACATCTATCAACAAAGGGTAATCAATCTGAAATTATACCCATCACATTTCATTGGGCAGGTGAGGTTGAAAATAATTTTTCTTATGTAAAACAGATTGCAAAACTGATAAAAGGTAAAACCATCTCGTGGAAAAATTTTTCTGATTTCTATTGCTGATAAAATCTATTAAGCAATACCAAGGGATTCCTTTGCTGCTTCAATAACTTCTTCAACAGAAATATCAAGCAAACACCTACGGCTATATG
>CAZSTE010000024.1:0-11024 GCA_964609735.1 uncultured bacterium | reverse complement strand
CGTTAGCGGTCTTACAAAAGAAGATTTGATTTACAGAATTATGCAGATGCAGGCAGAAAAAAATGGATTGTTGTTTGGGGAAGGCATTCTTGAAATACTTCCTGATGGTTTTGGATTTCTTCGTTCATCAAATCACAATTATCTCCCGGGTTCGGATGATATCTATGTTTCTCCATCTCAGATTAAAAAATTTGGTCTTAAAACAGGAGATATGGTTTCAGGCCAGATTAGGCCCCCAAAGGAAAACGAAAAATATTTTGCGCTTCTTAAGGTTGAAATGGTCAATGGCGAAGACCCGGAAAAAATTCAGGATAGAATTCCTTTTGAAGAATTAACACCGATTCATCCCGACCATAGATTTATTCTTGAAACGACCCCGGGCGAGATTACAACACGGGTTATTGACATTATATGTCCTATAGGAAAAGGGCAAAGGGGATTGATTGTGTCGCCGCCAAGGGCTGGGAAAACTGTTATTCTTCAGAAGATAGCAAATGCAATTGCCATAAACAATCCAGAGGTTCATTTGATTGTTTTGCTGGTGGGAGAAAGACCTGAAGAGGTGACAGAAATGAAAAGGTTTGTAAAAGGGGATGTTATAAGTGCGACATTCGACGAGCCGCCTGACAGACATGTTCAGGTTGCGGATATTGTTCTTGAAAGGGCAAAACGTCTTGTAGAGCATAAAAAAGATGTGGTAATCCTTCTGGATAGTATTACCCGTCTTGCGCGGGCGCATAATGTACTTGTTCCCCATAGTGGGAAGATTATGACCGGTGGTCTTGAATCAAATGCGCTTGATAAACCCAAAAGATTTTTTGGTTCAGCGAGGAATATTGAAGAGGGTGGCAGTCTTACAATCCTTGGAACAGCTTTGATAGACACAGGAAGCAAGATGGATGATGTTATCTTTGAGGAATTTAAAGGGACAGGGAATATGGAAATCAATCTTGATCGGAAATTGGCCGATAGAAGAATATTTCCCGCAATAGATATTAATCGTTCAGGCACAAGAAAGGAAGAACTTCTTGTTAATGCCGACGAGCTTCAATTGATATGGATGTTGAGGAAAATTCTTGCTCCTCTTAGTCCTGTGGAGGCAATGGAGCTGTTAATTTCTCGTTTGAAACCAACCAGGTCAAACATAGAACTACTTTTAGGTTTGAAACAGGCAAAGGAAGAATAAAGGAGGATTTTTATGGGTATGTGGATTGGAAGGGGACGAAAAGCAAGGGTATGTTATGGATTTGATGATATTTCTCTTGTTCCGGGGAATATTACACTGAATCCTGTTGATGTGGATATCTCAACGGAGATTGCAGGAAAACATCTTGCGGTTCCAATACTGGCAGCTGCAATGGATGGGGTTGTGGATACACGTTTTGCAATTGCTTTTGGAAAAGCCGGAGGCCTTGCGGTTCTTAATCTTATGGGAATATATACACGATATGAAGACCCATATTCAGTTATAGAAGAAATCATTGCCTGTCCGCAGGGAAAAGCCACTGCATTAATCCAGAAGATATACCATGAGCCGGTGAAAGAGCAATTGATTATAAAAATAATACAGGAGATTAGAAAGGAAAATGTTATCTGCGCAGTTAGTTCTATACCGCAGTATGCAGAAAGATTTGGTGCTATTGCCCAGGACGCGGGCGCTGATATCTTTGTTGTTCAATCAACCGTAACCACAGCCAGACATTTTTCAAGTACCTATAAGCCCCTTGATTTATCAGAATTTTGTTCATCCATGAAAATTCCCGTTATAGCTGGCAACTGTGTTACATATCAGGTTGCCTTGGAACTTATGGAAACGGGTATTTCCGGACTTCTTGTTGGCATTGGTCCTGGTGCTGCCTGCACAACGCGTGAGGTTCTTGGCGTGGGTGTTCCGCAGGTAGCGGCAACCTGTGATTGCGCAGCAGCAAGAGATTTTTTCTATAAACGCGCAGGCAGGTATGTTCCAATCATAACAGATGGCGGAATGATTACCAGTGGTGATGTCTGCAAGGCATTTGCCTGCGGGGCTGATGCTGTGATGGTTGGTTCAGCGTTTGTTCGTGCAGAAGAAGCCCCTGCAAAGGGTTATCACTGGGGCATGGCAACATCTGACGAAAATCTTCCCAGAGGAACCAGGATATATCTTGGAATAGCCGGACCGTTGAATCAGATACTTTTTGGGCCTTCAACAACAGATGACGGGTCTCAAAATCTTATGGGAGCTTTGCGTCTTTCAATGGCAAGCATCGGTGTAAGAAATATAAAAGAATTGCAACTGGTGGATATTGCTATTGCGCCATCCATTAAAACAGAGGGAAAAATTTATCAGACAGCAAAAAAACAGGCATTGATTGGGAAATGAAGGATTTTGTTCATCTTCATCTTCATACAGAGTACAGTCTGCTTGATGGAATGTGTCGGATAGACCAGGTAACAAAGCAGGCGCACCATTTGGGTATGCCCGCAGTTGCAATTACCGACCATGGCGGACTTTTCGGAATCGTCCATTTCTATGAAAGTGCTATCAATAATGGCATAAAACCCATTATTGGCTCAGAGATGTACCTGACAGGCGGAAGCATATCTGAAAAAACCTTTATGGAGAAAAATCAGGGTTTTTATCACCTGACAGTCCTGGCAGAAAATAACACCGGATATGAAAACCTGCTTGAATTATCCACCCGTTCTTACCTTGAAGGATACTATCGTAAACCCAGAATCGACAAGCAATTACTGAGGAAATATTCAGAAGGCTTGATTGTTTTAAGCGGTTGTATACAGGGAGAAATAAATCAGCTATTGCTTGCGGACAGGATTGATGAGGCAAAAAAAAGTTTAGGATGGTATCTTGATGTTTTTGGCAAGGAAAATTTTTATCTGGAAATGATGGAGATTGGTATTCCTGAACAAACCAGAATTAATAGAACAATTCTTGAAATAGCAAAGAAACTTGGCATCAAGGTTGTTGCGACAAATGATTGCCACTACCTGAAAAAATCCGATTCCTTTGCCCATGAAATACTTTTATGTGTCCAGACAGGTACAAATATTGAAGATGAACATCGACTGAGATTTCCGACCTCAGAGTTCTATTTCAAAACAGCCGAAGAGATGCAGGCACTTTTTAGCGGGGCGGCCGAGGCAATAAAAAATACTGTTGATATATATGAAAAATGCAATGTCACCATTGATTTTTTTGGTCAACACATACCACGATTTCCGGTTCCAGAAGGAATGACTGATATCAACTATCTTGAAAATCTTGTGTTTGAGGGACTAAAAAAAAGATTTAATATTGATTTAAATACAGAAGAAAACAATATTACAGCAAGGGTAAAATATGAACTTGATGTTATAAAAAAAATGAATTTTGTGGGCTATTTTCTTATTATACAGGATATTGTCAATGAAGCGAGGAAAAGAAACATAAAGGTGGGGCCCGGACGCGGTTCAGGGCCTGGCAGCCTTGTGGCATATCTTTTAGGAATAACCGAGATTAATCCTCTGAAATATGATCTGATTTTTGAACGATTTTTGAATCCCAGCCGGATTTCAATGCCGGATATTGATATTGATTTTGAGGATACAAAAAGGGATTGTGTCATTGATTACATCAGGCAAAAATATGGAGAGGAAAATTTCGCTCAGATAGCAACATTTGGTACCATGGGCGCAAGGGCTGTGGTAAGGGATGTTGGCAGGGCTTTAAAAATGACTTTTTCTGAGGTGGACCGCATTGCAAAATTAATTTCTCCAGAACCAGGGGTGTCCTTAAAGGAAGAACTTGCGAAAAATGAAGAAATAAAGGCGCTTATCTCGGGAGATGAACGGATAAAAAAACTTTTTGAAATTTCTATTTCTCTTGAAGGTCTTGCAAGGCATGCCTCTACCCATGCGGCAGGTGTTGTTATTACCGACAAACCCATATACAGATATGTTCCTTTATTTCGCGGAACAAAGGGCGAAACAACAAGTCAGTTTGAAATGACCAGCATTGAAAAGATTGGATTATTGAAGATAGACATTCTCGGGCTTAAAAACCTTTCCCTTATTGACCAGGCTATAAAACTGGTAAAAAATCATAAAGGAGTAGATATAAGAGAAATTCCCGAAAATGATTTAAAAACCTATGAAATGCTTTGTCGTGGAGAATCAATTGGACTTTTTCAGATGGAAAGTCAGGGAATGCAGGATCTCTTAAAACGGATAAAGCCAAAACTTTTTGAGGATCTTATTGCAATCCTTGCCCTTTATAGGCCGGGGCCTATGCAAAGCGGAATGGTTGAACAATATATTCAGTGCAAAAAGGATGCGGCAAAAATAAAATATGAACATCCGCTTCTTGAGCCCATACTTAAACCGACATATGGCGTTATTCTGTATCAGGAACAGGTTATGAAGATTGCAAATGCGATTGGTAACTTTACCATGGGCGAAGCGGATATCCTCAGAAAGGCAATGGGGAAAAAGGATCCGGAACTTCTTGAAAAACAAAGGGAAAAATTTTTAGCAGGGGCAAAAACCAAAGGAATTCGGAAGGAACTGGCTGAAAAAATTTTTAATAGCATGGCAAAATTTGCCGGCTATGGCTTTAATAAATCTCACAGCACAAGCTATGCGATGATTGCTTATCAAACCGCCTATCTAAAAGCAAATTATCCGCTTGAATATATGACAGCCCTGCTTAATAGCGAAATAGGTAATGAAGACAAAATAAGTCAATATATAGAAGAAACAGAACGGATGAATATATGGGTATTGCCACCTGATATTCAAGAAAGCATGGAGGATTTTTCAATCGTTGGCAATGATATTTTATTTGGATTGGCAGCCATAAAAAATGTTGGGCAGGGTGCGATACAGTCCATTCTTGAAGCAAGGAAAAATGGGAAATTTAAATCACTTTTTGATTTTTGTCAAAGGGTTGATTTGCGACTGATTAATAGGAAGGTTATAGAAAGTTTGATTAAATCCGGGGCATTTGATTCCTTTGAAATGCCCAGATCTCAATTATACGCTCTTATGGATGAGGCTATTGAGCAGGGCTCAAAAATACAGAAACTTAATGCCGAGGGCCAGCTTTCAATATTCTCGCAGGGTGAAAGGTTTGCTTCGCCTCTAATACACGAGGCGATTTTTGAACTTCCAGAATGGCCTGAGTCAAAGTTGCTATCCTTTGAAAAAGAAATGCTGGGTGTTTATAGAACAGGTCATCCCCTTGAAAATTGTCGGGAGACACTTTCCCATTTTGTGGACGCCTGGAGTTCTCAAATTCAGCAACTTTCAGAAGGAAAAGAATACTGGTTTGGAGGTCTTATACAACATCTTAAAATTATGACCAGTCGGAAAGGAGAAAAAATGGCTGTTGGAGAACTTGAAGACTTATATGGCAGGATGGAGGTTGTGTTTTATCCACAGGTATATGAAAATATTTCAAGCATTTTAAAAACAAGCAACATCGTTTTTATAAAAGGCAGAATAGAACACAGGTCTGAAAAAGGCAAAATTATTGCAAAAGAACTCGCCACACTTAATACAATTTCAGAAAAGCAGGTGAAAAATTTAAATATAACAATAAATATCAAAACATCAAAAGAGCTTCTGGGCCGAATAAAAAATATTTTAAGCAGTCATAGGGGAAACTCTCCAATTATGATGATAATAAAGGATGAAAACAATACCTTTGTAAAGGTAAGATTAACCAAATTTCAGGTTGCAATCGTGCCTGAATTGCTTGAAGGATTGAAGGATATTTTGTCGCAAGAAAATATCTCTTTAAACTAAAAGTGGAACAGATTATTAAAACCCTTTCGTGGGAAAAAGATAAGCTGGTCATTATTGACCAGACATCCCTTCCTACAAAAGAACAATATATTAAGCTGTATACAATAGAAGATGTGTTTAATGCCATAAGGGCATTAAAAATAAGGGGAGCCCCAGCGATTGGAATCGCCGCAGCATATGGAATTGTTCTGGCTGTAAAAAAAACAAAAACAAACAACCCCGAACAATTTTTTACAATTCTGCAAAAATCAGTGCGGCTTATGAATACGTGTCGGCCCACTGCTTATAATCTTTTTTATTGCATCCAGAGGGTATTCAATGTGGCATTGAAAAATCGGTTACTTCCTGTAAAAAGGATTGTCGCAAAAATGGAAGAAGAATGTAAAAAAATATTCAATGAAGATATCCGGGGTTCAAATTCCATAGCAAAATATGGCAATGCTCTTATAAAATCCGGAATGAGCCTTCTTACCCATTGTAATGCGGGTGCCCTTGCCACATCAGGGATTGGAACAGCTCTTGCTCCGATATACCTTGCTGCGAAGCAACATAAGAATATTAGGGTTTTTGTTGATGAAACAAGACCTGTTTTGCAGGGTGCGCGGCTGACAATGTGGGAACTTAGAAAAGCAGATATAAACTGTGTGTTGATATGCGACAATATGGCAGGGTTTCTTATGAAGCAAAAAAGGATTGATATGGTAATAACCGGTGCCGACAGGATTGCAAGAAACGGCGATACAGCAAATAAAATAGGTACCTATTCCATTGCGGTACTTGCTGGGTTTCACAGGATTCCATTTTATGTTGCCGCGCCGATATCAAGTTTTGATTTTTCAATATCGTCCGGGGCTAAAATTCCTATTGAACAACGCGACAAAAGAGAAATAACCCATATCAATGGTATTGGGATCGCCCCTAGGAATATTGATGCGTATAATCCTTCTTTTGATATTACCCCTGCTGGATTAATTTCCGGATTTATTACTGAAAAGGGAATTTATAATCCGCAAGAAATTTATAAGCTCAACAGGTAGTTTTTTCATTTATCCCTTGGGAGTGGTTATCGGAAATCAACCTCGGTGATTTTTTCTAGGTTTTTCAATTCCTGCAGGATCTTGACGCCGTCCTTCTGTTTTTTTGATATACATTGGATATTTGCGACATAAATATTTCCATTTCTTTGTTCAGAAATTGAAAATTCAAGCACCTGATATCCTATGTTTGAAATGTGATTGAGAATTTCCTCAAGAAATTGTGGGTCTTCTGCTGAAAATTTTATCCGTATTTTTGAATATACATCGCGAGGAATTCGGGATTCAATATCTTTTAGGATTAAAAGAGTAATCAAAAAAAGTATGGTTGTTCCAATGCCAATAAAATAATACCCGCATCCTATGGCAAGTCCCATTGCGCTTACGCCCCACAGGCAGGATGCGGTTGTTAGTCCTCTTACATTGCCTCTATCTTTTATTATGGTGCCAGCGCCGATAAATCCTATCCCTGTTAATACGCCATAAGCAATTCTTGCAGGATCAATCCTTAAATATGGGGAATTAACCTGTGAAAAAAGTTCTATGATTCGTAATGATACAATCATGGAAAGACAACAGCTCATGCCAACAAGAATCAATGTTCTGAAACCCGCCGCCCGGGCATGTTTTTCCCTTTCCCATCCAATAACCCCGCTTAATATTCCAGCAATAAATATTCTAAACAGCCATTCCCATTCGCTTGTCATATTGTTAATTTATCATTTTTTTATATTGTGTCAAAAAAACAGATATACCAATGTTGACTAATGGGAAAAGTGAACTAAACTATTGTAAAGTCCGTGTAAAATAAAATTTCAGAAACAAGGGTGGTTATATGAAAGCCCTGTTTATCAATCCACCAATTTATGATTTTTCCGCATTTGACCTATGGAACAAGCCGTATGGGTTTCTTTTAATTGTTGACCTTTTTGTGCAAAACGGCTGGGATGTTTTGTATTTTGATTTTATGGATAGGAATCATAGATTTTATGAAGGCAAAAGAAAGGATAAAAACTTTGGTTGCGGAAGGTATTATTGCCAGGTTATTGATAAGCCCGCTATCTATAAGGATATTCCGCGTACATACAAACGGTTTGGGTTGCCTGCTGAATTTTTTATTGAATTTATTGAAAAAACAGCAAGACCTGATGTTATATTGTTGACCTGCGGAATGACATACTGGTATATGGGTGTTAAGGAATTATTGGAACTATGCAGAAATCGGGTAGATGCTCCGATTATTCTGGGCGGAACCTATGCCACTTTTTGTCCAGATCATTGCCATAGCATCGGTGTTGACCTTGTTTTTCAGGGAGGCGATATCAGTGCATTTATCGATTTTTTTAATAATCAGACAGATTTTTCTTTAAAACCCGTGAAGAAATTAATGCCTTACTGGAATATCTATACATCTCTTTCGTATCTTGTTGCGAGAACCAGTGTTGGATGTCCTTTTTCCTGTTATTATTGCGGAGCAAATAGGATTCATTCCCGATATATATTAAGAGATGTTAACACGGTTGCAAATGAAATCTGTAAAAACGTAGAAAGGTTTGGTATTAACGATGTGGCGTTTTATGATGACGCGCTTTTGTGTAATTTTGAAACCCATCTTAAAAGGATTATTGAGCGCTGCAAAAAAACGATATCTTCTGTAAATTTTCACACGCCTAATGGTGTTCATCCACGATTTATCACCGAAGATATCGCCAGATTTTTGAAAGATGCAGATTTTAAAACAATAAGGCTATCGGTTGAATCGTTTGATGAGAAAAGGCAAAAGGAATCAGGTTTCAAGATTGTTTTTTCGGAATTTGAAAATGCAATGAAAAATCTTGTTGATGCGGGTTTTCCAAAAAGGGACATTGGCGTATATATCCTTGCGGGGTTACCAGAACAAACATTTGATGATGTTCTTTGCACAATCAGGATTCTTAAACAATTTCCATGCACGATAAAGATTGCTGAATACAGTCCCATTCCAGGCACCAGGGATTATGAAATTGCAAGAACTCTTTATCCTTTTTTGCCACTTGAAGAACCTCTTTTTCAGAATAATTCAATTTTTCCGCTGTGGAATTTTGAAAATAAATGGGAAAAAATAAACCAGATAAAACATCTGGCGCATAATGATATGTAATTAAAAGATTATCCAATCACCAGTTTTATTGCCGCAATAACTGTTAAAAATTTTACAATTGCTTCAAATGCCTTCTGAGGAATGGCTTTTATCAAATAAATGCCTGTAATTGCTCCAATAATTACTGCCGGCGCAATCTCAAGATTAAGCAATAAAGAATGAGAATTTATCAATCCAAGATTCATGCTAAAAGGAACCTTAAACCAGTTTATAAGAAAAAAATACCAGGCGCTTGTTCCAATAAATTCTTTTTTTGGCAGCTTCATCGCAAGAAGATAAATAATCATAATGGGCCCAGCAGCATTTGCTATCATTGTTGTAAAACCCGCGCATAGCCCGATGCCAGACGCAAACCACCATTTTTCTGGTATATTGTACCTATGTAATATATCTGTTTCATTAAACGTAATCATCACAATAACAATAAAACCGATGATGGAACCGAGTTGCTGGTCGTTGAGTTTACCCAGAGCAAGATATCCAAGGATAATGCCGCAGATAGCCCATGGGATAGGTTTTGCCAGATATCTCCAGCAGGCATTTTTTCTGTAATAAACCACCGCAAAAAGGTCTCCAAGTATTAGCATGGGAAGAATAACGCCGGTTGATATCCTTGCAGGAATAGCAAGCGCTGTCATTGCTATAGCCAGCATTCCAATGCCTGGAATGCCTGTTTTTGAGAGTCCTATAAAAAAGCCAGACAGCAAAAGGATACCCCAGCCTGCGAGAGAAATATTATAATCAAACATTTATTTAGATTCTGCCAGCGTATTAGTTACCTAAAAATTTTTATATTATAATTTTTTTGTTAAAATAATATAAAAAATAAATTCTATCATATGCAGGTAAAAAACATCATACTGAAAATGGTTGTAAAAAACAAATCATTTTTACCTATAGCAAGGAGGTCTTATGGCATTAAAACTATTATCGTGGATTATTGGTGGAGTAATGATGGCGGGAACATTGGGATTTGCTGAAGAAAGGATGCAACCTGTTCAACTTCCGGCGCCGGATATGGTTGGTGGCAGGCCTCTTATGGAGGTATTACAAAAAAGGCAGAGCATGAGAAATATTGATAACAGGGAAATTCCTGTTCAGACGCTTTCCAATCTTCTCTGGGCCGGCTTTGGCATTAACAGGCCTGAATCAGGGAAAAGAACCGCTCCATCGGCTGTTAATGCCCAGGAAATAGATATTTATGTGGCAATGCAAAAAGGTTTGTATATTTATAAACCAAAAACACACACACTCAACCCTTTAATTTTTAAGGATATGAGAACGATTGCCAATGAATCTCCTACTGTATTAAATGCGCCTGTGCTTCTTATTTATGTGGCTGATTATTCAAAAATGCCAAAATTCAATCAGGAGATAAGGGATTTTTTTTCTGCCGTTGATACAGGGTTTATCAGTCAGAATGTTTACCTTTTTTGCGCATCCGAAGGTCTTGCAACTGTGGTAATGGGTTCATTCAATAGGGATGTTCTCACAAAGGAAATGAACCTAAAAAAGGAACAGAAGATTATTTTAATCCAACCTGTTGGCTATCCAAAGCAATAGAATAAAATATAAGGTTGAATATGAAGAGACAGAATGGTTTTACCCTTGTTGAATTATTGGTTGTTATTATTATCATTTCAATTCTGGCAGCTATTATTTTGCCTGTTGTTGGAAGGGCCAGAGAATCTGCAAGAAAAACTGTTTGTTTGAATAATCTAAAACACATTGGCATGGCAACAGGTATGCAACTACTTGATGCTGGCCAGATTTTTTCAGGTCCATATTATGGAAATATTATACGAAATTCTTCTGGAGAATATGTGGGCATAGGCAGGTTTCATTCCAGGCTGAAAGGTATTGAGATTTATGGATGTCCTTCAAGCAATTATGCGCGTCCTGACAATGTAAAAACAGCAGATGAACAATCTGGTATTGTGGAATCCGCGTATGTTTATCGGCCGCCTATGGAAGGCCGTTCAGATAAGGTTGTGGCTTTTTTAATGGATTTTAATCTTGCGTCGGAATCCATGTTTAATCACAGTGGAAAATTTGTAAATATTCTT
>CAZSTE010000023.1:6027-11279 GCA_964609735.1 uncultured bacterium | reverse complement strand
AACCCAACAGGATGCCTTAATGCCTGAGGTAGAAAATGGCACAATTATTTTAATCGGCGCAACCACCCATAATCCATTTTTTTCAGTTAACAAAGCCCTTGTTTCACGCTCAATGGTGTTTGAATTAAAAATGCTTGCTGTTGATGAGATTAAAGAGATTCTTCGCAGAGCCATTGTGGATAAGGATAAAGGGCTTGGAAATTTTAATATAACAATAGATGAAGATGTATTAAATTATATTGCAAGATATTCAAATGGCGATGCCCGCGTTGCGCTTAATATTCTTGAAATATCGGCAAATATCGCTAAAACCTCAACAGAGGGTTTTATGATAATAGATATGCAAACAATTGTTGACATAACCCAGAAAAGACATATTGGTTATGACAGGGAGGATGAACATTATGATACAATTTCCGCTTTCATAAAGAGCATAAGAGGTTCAGACCCTGATGCGGCATTATATTGGCTTGCGAAAATGCTTGTTGTCGGCGAGGACCCGGCTTTTATAGCCAGAAGAATTCTTATTTCCGCCTCAGAAGATATAGGAAATGCAGATCCTATGGCGATTGTTGTTGCATCTTCGGCGCTTTCGGCTGTTCAACATGTTGGAATGCCTGAGGCAAGAATCTGTCTTGCTCAGGCAACAATTTATCTTGCCACTGCGCCAAAAAGCAATGCCAGTTATCTTGCAATTGAAAGCGCGATGGATGAAATTAAAAAAGAAACAACCCAGGAGGTTCCAGACCACCTGAAATCAACCGGTTATAGTGGTGCAGAAAAACTTGGGCATGGTAGGGGATATCTTTATCCGCATAATTATAAACAACATGTTGTTTCGCAGGAATATTTGCAGAAACAACGTTGTTTCTATAAGCCATCAGATTTTGGATATGAACGAAGAATAAGGTTTTTTTTGCAAAGGATTGAAGCAATGCGAAAGAAAAAAAACAATAAATAAATGATGTAAAAAATTTTTGAAACAAACCGCAAATTCACAAATGGAGGAAATATGAAGAAGAAACGTTTTTATCTTGCGATAGACCTTGGCGCAGAAAGTGGGAGAACAATAATAGGATGGCTTGAAAACAGAAGGTTAAGAATAAATGAGGTCCACAGATTTACAACATATAATATTCAAATTGGAAAATACCTTTTCTGGGATGCGCCTGCAATCTTTGCTGAGATAAAAAAATCCCTTTCAATTGTTGCAAAAAAGGAAATTGCCGGTATTGGTATAACAACCTGGGGCGTTGACCACGCCTTTATAGATAAAAATGGCATATTAATTTCCCTGCCATTTCATTATCGGGATAGACGCACTGAAAAAATAATGAAAGAGGTTTTTAGAATAATAGGCAAAAAAGAGATATTCAACCAAACAGGCATTCAATTTATGCCCTTTAATACCCTGTATCAGGTTTATACAACACAAAAAAATGCCGACTGGATTCTTAAATCAGCCGATAAAATGTTATTTATGCCAGATTTGTTTAATTATTGGTTATGCGGTGTGGCTGTTAATGAATTTACAATTGCTTCTACCTCGCAGATGGTAAATCCGATAAAGAATAGATTCAAACCAAGGGGCGATTGGACATATAGCTTACTGAAACAATTAAAGGTTCCAACCCATTTTCTTTCTGATATTATCCAGCCAGGAAAGAAAATTGGCATATTGTCAAAATCCATACAGGAAGAATTAAACATAGGAAAAATTCCGGTTTTTTCTGTTTGCTGTCATGATACAGCATCAGCAGTGTTTGCGGTTCCTGCCATGAATAAGCAATGGGCATATCTTTCTTCTGGAACATGGTCCCTTCTTGGAAAGGAAATAGATAATCCATTGATAAATGATCAAACACTGCTTTTTAATTTTACAAACGAGGGCGGATACAATGGAAAAATAAGATTTCTTAAAAATATTATGGGGCTATGGATATTGCAGGAATGTAGAAGACAATGGAATGAAAAACAAAATCGTCAAATTTCTTATGTGGAATTAAGCGAGGCCGCGTCAAAGGAAAAACCGTTTTTTTCACTGATTGATGTAAATAACCCTATTTTTTTATTTCCCGATAATATGATTGCGAAAATACAAACATATTGCAGGTCTACAAAACAAAAGGTTCCAGAAACAATTGGACAAATAACCCGGGTAATCCTTGAAAGCCTTGCGCTTGAGTATAAACTGCATTTGCAGCGGCTTCAATCACTTGCCGGAAAAATAGATGCTCTACATATTGTTGGAGGCGGTTCCCAGAATAAACTTCTTTCACAATTTGCTGCATCTTCAACAGGGAAAACCGTGTTTTGTGGTCCTGTAGAAGCGACCTCTATTGGAAATATCGGCGTTCAGATGATAGCCGACAAACTTATTGCCAGCCACGAAGAATTTAGAAAAATAGTAAGAGATTCTTTTCCTTTAACCTGCTATCATCCAGAAAATCCCCAGGATTGGGAAAAACCATACAAAAAATATCTTGAATTAAAAAGCATATCAAAACTGCAGATTTAACGATGCCTTAAAATCTCTGTTTCTGTAATAATGATGTCCACTGGCACATCATTATTGCAGGCAGGAATTGTTTGAAGGAGTTGAAAATCAAAAGATAAAGCCACCCTTATCCCATTGCATAAAGAAAGGAATCTATCATAGAATCCTTTTCCTCTGCCAATTCTGTTAAAATCCCTGCCAAAGGCAATGCCCGGCGTTATTATAAGTTCAATATCTTTTGGTTTAATCTCTGCATTGGATAATGGCTGGGGAATTTTTGTTGAAAAATCAATATCATCCTCATTAAATATCTGCACAGGTTTCATGGTGGAATTTTGCCAGTCAATTTTTGGTACGCAAACCGACTTTGCTTTATTTAGAGCGTCTTTAATAATTGCAATGGTATCTGCCTCTTTATCAAAAGAGATATAGCTCATTAGTACCCAGCAATTTTTATATTCAGGTAGCGACAAAAAATTGTCAAAAATTTTTTTGCTTCTTTCCTGCCATTGTTCCAATGTTAGATTTTCAATGTCGGCTGAAATTTTTTTTCTTATTTCTTGTTTCATTATGTTTCTATTATATAGGGTTGCTTAATAATATTCAATTCTTTCTCAAAAATCCCCTTTATCCTGTTTGCCAAATGGAAAAATATAATAAAAAAGGGCTAATATGGAGAGAGAAATTACAGAAGACCTATTGAAATCCTTAATATCAAAATCACATCAGCAATATCAACCTCGCCATCATTGTTTATATCTGCTTTTTGAATATCAGCCGGTTCAAGGCCTATGGTCATTCGTAAACACAAAATCACATCTGATATATCCACAACAGAATCATTATTAATATCTCCAAGGTTCCCCCACAGTATATCATTGCCTGAAATTTCATTGCCTTGCGGATTATCAGCCGTTAGTACATATCCCTGGAACTGATAATCACCGGATGCTGTTGGTGGAACATAAAGTTGATACCTTATGGAAAATGAAGACACAGATTCAGAGTGAAATGCAATCCAGCTATAAGTAACATAGCCATCGTCAGTGTGTTCAATTTTTTTAGGATAATCCATTGTTTCTACCATTGTGAGGTCATCCGATATTTTTTCTATTACAATGACGCCTGTTGTTCCAGGCTCAACATTTATATGAAGAATAACTGTAATCAAGCTGTTAGGCCTGTATGTTGGCGGCAATTCCCTTATGCCTGTGGTATCGGCAAAACACATACCACAAAAAAGCAGAAAAATAAATAATAGATTTTTTTTCATTTTTTAATCAGTTGTAAGCTCAATTGCTGTTTTTAAACACAAAATCACATCAGCAATATCAACCTCGCCATCATTGTTTATATCTGCTTTTTGAATATCAGCCGGTTCAAGGCCTATGGCCATCCGTAAACACAAAATCACATCTGATATGTCAATATTGCCATCAAGATTTATATCCCCCTTCTTCTTTGTAAAAACCGCAATTATTGATATATCCTGTGTTATACGAAATGTTTTTGGATTTTCTGAACCTGAAATGTCTCCGGACCAAGAAACAAAGTGATAATGAGGATCTGGAATGGCTGTTAATGTTATTTGAGAATCTAGACTATAGGTTGGTTGGTCTGGTTGTTTCTGGATAGAGCCAGATCCAGAGATTACACCTGTTGTTAACACATAGCCAGTATCAAAATTTGCGGTAATTGTTTTATCTGAATCCATCAAAACACAAGCAGGATTTTCAGTGCTGTTTATATCTTCGTTCCAGGATATAAACCGGCAGCCGCCAGATGGAATCGCTTCAAGAGAAACCATTGTTCTATCTGCGTGTCTATATGTAACAAAATCAGGATTTTTTTTAACAGTTCCAGGTCCGTTAATATTCACAGTAAGGGTATGGTCTGGTTGTAAGATGATATCTTCTATTTGTACTGAACTACTTAAAGATCCAATAGATGTGTCTAAAAAAGATGTTCCATTTTCGGCTCCTTCTGCAAAAATTTGGATAATATCTGCGGATGAAACAGAAAAATAATCAGAAAGATCCTCTTTTCTTATTGCGCCAATATCTACGACCCAATATCCATTTTCATCAACAATACAGGAAAGCATTTGGGATTGTCCGGCACTGCCAGAGCCGTCGTTATCCTTTACAATTACATAAACAATCGCGTTTTCTGCATAGGTTATGCCATTGTGTAATAAGAGTTTGCCATACCTTGTTAAAGGCGGTGGAGGAGGTGTTTCAGGTATTGGAGCAAGGGTAATGCTGTAATGAGAACCTGAATTATTATATATGGTTTCGCCGGAAACAATATCAAACCAGTATTTTGTTGAAGGGGAAAGAGATGTAACCTCTACATAATGGGTTCTTCCAGAAAACGAAGAACCCCTTATATCGTATGCAATATTATTAATGGTTGATGACGATGTGTGGTATTTTATATAACCTGATTCAGGATTTGTTGTAATCCAGGAAATAGTGAACCCCCTATCAGTGATATTAGATGTTTTTACATACTGGGGCGA
Organism: uncultured bacterium; assembly: GCA_964609735.1. GTDB lineage: Bacteria > Ratteibacteria > UBA8468 > B48-G9 > DTJG01 > DTJG01. The sequence goes on along the minus strand of CAZSTE010000023.1, from coordinate 6,261 downwards.
TGATGAAAAAACAGGAATCCCAGATATAAACATCAAACAAATAAAAATTTTATATTTTCTCATAATCCTTTTTTCTAAAACCCGCAAACACAGGTTTGATTAACCCTTATAAGGTATCCGCAGTATGATTCTATAGTGAAATTATTAAAGGGCAGTTCATTAATGTACGCCTGCCATGTGCCATTGTCCTTGTCCCAGCGGTTAATCTCTGTCGCATTGCCTAATATGCTGTTA
>CAZSTE010000023.1:0-5927 GCA_964609735.1 uncultured bacterium | reverse complement strand
CTTTATAAAGGAGGGTTGATGTGGATTTTAATCCACCCATTTACCCTGTGTCCAATACATCTCATTAATTCCAATGCCGCCACCAGTAGTATATAAATAAGGTCCTATGTATTGATACTCGCCTGCCTCAATTGATGGGTCGCTTGCAAGTCCTCCTGTATGTGTTCCCTGTGTTCCAGCAGGGCTTGTCCAGATATCTATAATGGCAAGCATAATCATATCCCAGTTATTTATATCCATAGGCCATCTTATGCCAAATCCGGATAACTGATTATTATTTGCCCATGCATCTATCGCATAAAGAATGTCCCAGTCCCCAATGATTCCATCGCTGGATTTTGCGTTTTCATTTGTATAGATATCCACTGGAATAAATGGATTTGAAATAGATATACTGGAATTTCCAGAAATAACAGAAATTGTTGGGGTTCCCTCTGGTGAGGGTCCTTCAAGATTATATCTAATTTTTCCTTCTATGAACGCGTTTCCAATTTCATTTGGGGCATCCATCTGAAATATAACCACATGGTCTTTTACCCCGCCATTTAACCCGACCCCAAATAAAATCTTAATTATTTTATATCCTGGATTTGTGGTGATATCAGGATCAGGATTAAACAATGCCGAACCATCTATGCTTACCTGAATATTTGAAAAGTTCTCTGACACAATTTCTTCAAGTGTATATGCATTTGGTGGCGCAGCCTCATCAACATCAATGGCTATTTTATACTGGAAGGTTTGATTCTTTGCTGTTTTTTCGCTGATGATTCTTTGCGCAACAATTGTTCCCTTGTTCCGCTTTCTTCCCCAGGTAAAATTTTCACTGATATTGGATGGTTTAAGGCCTGTATCCTGATACAATGTTGCCAGGTTCTTTCCATCCCCTGGTGTTGAATCTATTTTTGGCAATGTTGCGATTTTTATTGTTGTACTTGAATCAGCATTATCGCTGATATATGCTATATAATAGGAATCAGGATTATCGTTAGCAATCCCAAACACAGGTTTTCGAAGATTAATATCCTGGCCTTCATCATTTGTTCCAGCAACAACAAGCTCAAGTCCGCTGCCGTTTGTGTCCATTGTATAAATCTGGTCTATATCTGCTAATGGGTTATTTGAAAGAAACATGATTTTTTTCCCATCAGGCGAATATGAAGGATGCCTTTCATCTATAGTAGAGGTATATGTTAATTGGGTTAAAATCCCTGTATTAATGCTTGTTGTATCATTTATCCTTATTGAAAGCATATAAATATCATAAGAAGTGTTTATTGTTTTTTGGCTGAATACCAGTTCTGTTCCAGAAGGTGAAAAGCAGGGATGCTCAATATCGTATGCTGAAACATCTGTAAGAAGTCCTGTTTCCTGGCTTATATCCTGGGTTGCCATCTTTGCGTATATCCCGTATTTTCCTATATCTTCTTGTTTTACAAAAACCACCCATCGTCCATCAGGGCTCCAACATGCATCCTTGATTTTATTATTGGGTGTTGTTGATTGTGCAAATGCGGTTTTGACTGTTCCATCATGATTGATTCTCACAAGTTGCGATGAAAATATTGAGGGTAGATTATTCTCCCCATATATGATTTTTCCGCCAGTAGGGTCTATGGCAAAAACTGTTTTATGAAGCGGTTCAACATGCGATATTACTTCTGTTTCCCATGTTGTTCCATCATTATCGCTTCTATAAATATATGTGCCATAGATATCGCCGTTTGTGTAAACAATGCGGGTGTCCTTTATACTGATGATTTCTCCTGTTGTTTGGGCAGCCAATTTATCCTTACTGATAAAATCAATCTCTCCTGCCTTTTCTGTTGTGTTAAAATTCCCTGTCCAGAATACAAGCGATAGATTTGTGTTTTCGATATCTTCTGTGTTGTAATAAGCACTCCACACATCAGCAGCATTTTCAGAAAAAACATTCGCTGAATAAAAAATAAAACCCTCCTTTTCATCAAAGATGCTTCTAAACACAGGGTCGTATTCATCTTTGTCTGGGCTGTTTGTTAGATTTATCTCCTCCGATGTCTGAACATCAAATCTAAAAACATCCCATTTCCCATATCCAAATCCCTGCCAGACCCGTTTACTATAAACAATAAATTCCTGATATTGGTCTGAGTGGCAAAATGAGCTTTTTAGGCCTTCATAGCATGGGGTGATAGAGCTATTGTTTGTAAGCTTTGTAAGATTGCTTCCATCCATATTAATCCTGTATATGTCTTGAATTCCATTATTGTTTGTTCCCTTAAAAACAATAATCCTTGTTTTGAAAAATGCAACATCGCCTATCTTCAGATTAGGGTTGTTATTGTATATTAAATAGTTCTTATCTGTATTTCTGTCATAATAACGTAATTGCGTTGTACCAGTGCCATCCTGTTCAACATAAACAATATATCTATCATCTGGAGAAAGCGCTGCATAAGGATGATCTTTCCCATTATTACAAATTATTCCATACATTGGATTTCCTATGTATCTATTGGATTCAATAAGATGTATCTGCCATTTGCCGCTTATATTGCTTGTGTAAATAATTTTAGCGGCATTGCTTGAAAATGCCGGATTTGTGATAATAAAATTACCTGTATAATTGGTAATCTGTTTTTCATTTTTTGTGGAGGTATCCTTAATAAAAATATTGCCTGTTTTTGTGATGATGCCATCGGGATTTCTTTCAACATTTTTTACATAAACAAGCCAACCATCGGTGGTTTCTGGAACCTGAACAAAAACCTCTGTCAATATCTTGATTTTTATTATGTCGCCAAAATCCTCCCAGCTGTTTGCTGTCCAAACAAAGCCATAATCCTTGCTTGGTTCAGTTGGTCTTGCAGGATATTCTTGGTATTGAGGACGCACAAGCTGCCATAAATAATCTTCATCAATATTGCTACCAATGCCAATTGCATTAATAATATCAATGCCAGAAGATATTGCAGTATTTACTGAAACAAGGGCTGTCTCACCGTCAGTATTGTTTCCATCAGTAATAAGATTTATTGCCTGTCTTCTTGTTCCTGCATCCTCAAGCGCCATTAATTTTGCCACAGCAAGGTCAATCGGGGGCGCAAAATATGTGCCATCCCTATACTGGGTTATATTTCTTATTGTTGATGCAATGAATGCAATATTGCCTTCTGTAACCACTGTTGGCTCAAGTTCACAGCGTACCTGTGATTCTCCGGAGAATTGAATAACAGTAATGGTTACATTTCCATCCCTTGGAATAATAGTTGGGTCTTCAATTGCCTTGGCAATGCCTTCTTTTTCTGTGTTAAAATCCGTCGATGTTATACTTCCAGACCCATCCATAAGAAAGGCAAGATCAATTTTTTGTTTTGCATATAAAAACCCGAATCCTGAAAAGAAAAACATAAGCGCGATAATAACCATCATGCTCAATTTTTGTTTCATTCAAACCTCCTATATGAATTACCACAAAATCTGGTTTTGTTTGTGAAAAATTTTTCTATTCTTGTTTCCCTCTTTTGTAAAAAGGATTTAGGGGAAATTTTCTAAAATTCCATTGCATCCCCTTTGATACCTAATTTTTCAAAGAGAAATTTATTGGTTCTACTTTTTATTCAAATATACCTGGTTGCCAATACATCTCATACAATACTGCTGGATTTGTTGTTGCATCGGCATTGTATTTGTATCCACCATGATAGGTTGTATCTGCCCATATTGGAATAATCCCAGGATTCCCAGCATGGCCTATAAGAATATCATCCCAGTTTCCTATATCCTGCGGCCATACTATTCCATAACCAGTAAGCTGGGCATCCCTTGCCCATGCGTCTATCGCATATAAAAGATCAAAATCCTCTATAATGCCATTTGAATTGCCAATATCATCAATATCATCGGCCTTGTATATATCAACAGGCATATAAGGAGATTCAAGCCTGGCTAAAACACCTCCTGTGATTTGTGATGTTGTTTGGCTGTTATTAAGCATATAACTAACAGTTCCTGAAAATATCTCTGTTCTGTGTTCTGTTGTAGAAGGTGTAATGGTAATTCTTATCAGATGGTCCTTTACCCCATCATTTGTTACCCCGCCATTTGGTGGGTTCATAAATAAAATCTTGATTGTTTGAAATCCTGATGAGGGATGTTTTGGAATAATAAAAACAGTAGGATTGTTTATTCCAGCAATATAAACATTATCAATAGAAACATCATTTGAAAGTGTTTCACTGATGATATACCCATTTGGTACACTTGCCTCATCAACATCAACAGTAATCTGGTATGTCATTGGCAAACCTGGAGCAGCTGTTTCTGAAAGGGTTCTTGAAGCAACAATAGTGCCCTTTGTCCTGTTTTTGCCCCATGAAAATCTTTCATATCCATTTGCAACAGAAATTCCAGTATCGGTTTCATCTGTCACAGGATTTTGACCTTCCGCAACCCTTGAAAGCGTGGCATACATAATCTTACTGTCCTTTACATATCCCACAATGTCTGCACCTGCCGCTTCATTGGCAATAGGACTATACACAGGCCACATATATTGTTCCCCGGATTCAGATTTTACAACCCTTTCTATCCCTGAACCATTAATATCCATCGTGAATATCTCATACTGCCCGTTGTCACGCTGTTTGTCTGAACAATAAATAATCTTTGTCCCTGTGTTTGAAAATGAGGGCATCCTTTCATCAACAGAAAGGGTATTTGTCAGATTTATCGGCGCTTCCACTGCCACAATACTATCGTCAACTGTAAAATCAATCCTTATCGGTATGTAGTATATATCAAACTTTCCGCCTGGCTCCTGGGCAGCATAAATAATGCGGGTCATATCAGGATTAAATGAAGGCGCATCAACCGCAGCAGCACTTATCTGGGCTAGAACACTTTCACCGTATGTGTTGTCCCTTGTTGTTCTTTTGGCGCAAATCTTATATGTAGAAGGGTATATATGTTGTGCATATACAATCCATCTTCCATCAGGAGAAACACTACTGGAAGCAGGCGATGTTGGGCTTAAAGCAAATGGTTTAATATCTGTGCCATTATGGTTCATCTTTGATATGTATGGCGAAGAACCTTCAAGTGTAAAGGAGATTGTTCCGCCATTTCTCGCAATAGAAGGATTTGATTTGTCTGCATTCATCGTTGAAGGTGTTAATTGAACGCCTTCTGTGTCAAAATTACCATCCAGCCAATCAGACCTAAATACCTCATAATGCGAGGAAACCTTTTTTATGTACACAAGCCTTGTTTGACTGATATCGCCTTCTTCTTCTATCTCCGGCACAATAGACCAGTTCGCAAGCCCTGCATTTATTGTTATTTGTTCTTTTAAAACATTACTGTTTGAAATGGTTTCTGTATCATAGTTTGCCTGCCAGATATCATTGGTTTCATCAATATCTGCCTGATAAAACATCTGTCCAGCATCAAAAAGTAACGATAGCCAGTCTCTTATAGTATTATCCCCAAAAAATGTGGGATCCATCTCATTGATAGACGGCGTATTTGTTATATTGTATTCCTGAATTGTTCCGGTATCTATGCCGATTTGTGCAATATAAACATCAGATTTTGGGGATGAAGATGTCTTTTTTGAATAAATCAAAAGAGGATTGGTCAGGCCCGCGTTTCTCCATGAACCTTGAAGTCTGCCATACCTCGGAGTGGTCGACATATTGTTTGTAAGATTTCTGTAGTTTCCACCATCAATGCGAACAGTGTATATATTCTGCATTCCTGCAAGGCTGTTTGCCATTCCAACAAAGGCAATAACCTTTTCAGTTAAAAATACAGGATGTTTGATAAATAGAAATTGTTTAGAGCTTATCTGCGTTATAATTTCAGTGGCAAAATTATAGCTGTATAATTCTGTTCTATCTGCTTGTTCCACTGTAAACACAAGTAATCCTCTGGTTCCATCATAA
>CAZSTE010000022.1:0-11339 GCA_964609735.1 uncultured bacterium | reverse complement strand
ATGCTTCGTATTGTGGAAAATCATTAGAAAAACCCGATATTGAAGGCGACGGATTATTTACAGAGGAAAAGGGGATATGCCTTTTTGTAATGCTGGCTGATTGTGTTGGCCTTATCCTTTATGAACCCGAAAAACAGGTTATAGGCGTTTGTCATAGTGGTTGGAAGGGATGCGTGCTTAATATTTGTGGAAAACTTGTGGAAAACATGGTTAAAAATTGTGGCTGTGACAGCGAAAAGCTCATTGCAGGAATCAGTCCAGCAATATGCGGAGATTGTTACAATGTTGGTTATGAGATTGCGCAGAACTTTACACCCGAATACAGAAATTATTTATTTAATATAAAAAACAGCTGGCGTATTGATTTAATAGGCATTGTCAAACATCAACTTCTGGAAAAAGGCATAAAAAAAGAAAATATATACGTTTCGGACATCTGTACCTATGAAAATACCCATATTTTTTATTCCCATAGAGCAGAAAAAGATACAGGAAGGTTTGTTTTGGGGCTATGGCTATAAATAAATTTTGACACCTTCTTTTTTATTCAAGTAAAATATAGCCGTAAAATAAAAGCGGGAAAATTTATATTGGAAAGCAAACAAAAAGTATTGGTGTTTCTATTTTCCCTCTTTTATGAAAGAGGGGGCGGGAAATTTCCATTTTTTTCAGTCCTCCTTTTTCAAAGGAGGGTAAGGGATGGATTTCAAGAAAAGTCATAGCGAGGTTTGGCAGTGTCCAACATTGATAATTGGAGGTGTTTTATGAAAAAGCAGCAAAAATTATTAAGGAAACATTATCACAAAAAAAAGCAGATGGCCCTACAACAATTAAAAGAATTTGAGCAGGGTAATCGTCAATTTACAAAACTGAATAGTTTGGCTAAAAAACATCTTTGTAAAAGGATAAAAGCCGGTTATGAACTACCGGCAAAACTTTTTTCAAAGCGGGTTTAATCAATAAACTGTTTATGGAGGGGTCGCATAGCGGCCGAGTGCGCACGCTTGGAAAGCGTGTTCTCGAGCAATCGGGACGTGGGTTCAAATCCCACCCCCTCCGCCAGATAAAAATCCACCCTTTTTCTGTTTTCCCTAAAAATATTCTTTTTTCAAAGGGGAAATAATAAAAGAAGAAACCTTTATTAAAGGGGAAACCCTTCTTTTTTCCTTCCTTTATTAAAGGAAGGCGGGGATGAATTTCCAGATTTTGACACATATTTCTTTCATGATATAATAACAAAATTATACAATTTTAACGGAGCAATAATGAATCAGATTAAGGTTCTTGCAACAGATAATATTGAACATGAGGGAATTGAGATATTAAAAAACGCCTCGTTTCTTGTTGATGAAAAAGGAAAAATGTCTATTGAGGAATTATTGCAGGTGATTGAAGGATATGATGCTGTTATTGTTAGGAGTGCAACAAAAATACCTGCTTGTGTTATAGAAAAGGGTAAAAACCTGAAGATTATTGGTCGGGCAGGCGTTGGACTTGATAATATTGATGTGGAAGCAGCAACATCCCGGGGAATAATTGTTATGAACGCGCCTGAAGGTAATACCCTTTCTGCGGCTGAACATACCTTTGCGTTGATACTTGCCATGGCAAGGCACATACCTGCTGCATGCAATTCTTTGAAGATGGGCAAATGGGAGAAAAAGCAGTTTATGGGGATAGAACTTTTTGGTAAAACCCTTGGCATTATAGGACTTGGAAGAATCGGTAAACGCGTCGCGCATTATGCAAAAGCTTTTGGAATGAATATCCTTGGATATGACCCCTTTGTAAATCCCGAAGAAATTCATGATCTTGGAGTAGCCCTTGTTACCCTTGAAGGTGTGTGCAAGCAGGCTGATATTATTACCCTTCATCTTCCATTAAGTAAGGATACAACAAATATTCTCCAGCATCAGCATTTTTCTATGATGAAAGATGGTGTTATGATTGTTAATGTTGCTCGAGGTGGATTTTTTGAAGAAGACCTTCTTGAACAATTCATCAAAAATAAAAAGGTAAAAGCTGCTGCATTGGATGTTTTTCAAAGCGAACCGCCGACATGCAAAAGTCTTCTTGAACTTGACAATGTCATAGCGACCCCGCATCTTGGTGCTTCTACAAAGGAAGCCCAGATTAATGTTGCAAAGGATATATGTCAACAGATTGTTGATGCGCTTGCCCATAAAATTATTAAACATGCGGTAAATGTTCCATCCATTGATAAAGAGGTTATATCAAAATTTGGCGGTTATTTAACCCTTGCGGAAAAGCTGGGATTGTTTATTAGTCAAATGATTGATAAAATGCCTGAAGAGATATCTATTGAATATGCCGGTGAAATAACAAATTATGATACTGCTCCGTTAAAGGCATATTTTATGAAAGGATTTTGTGAATGGTTTCAACCGGCAACATACGTAAACGCGCCTTTAATTCTCAAAGAAAAAGGCGTAAAGATTATTGAAAAGAAAAAAACATCCGCTGAACAGTTTTCAAATCTTATTACCGTGGAAACAACGGTTGATGGAAAGATTCATTCTTTGGCGGGAACAGTGGTTGTTTCAGAACCAAGAATTGTGAGAATAGATGGATATCCTGTTGAAACAATTCCTGAAGGGCCGCTTATTATGTGCAGAAACGATGATGTTCCTGGCATTGTAGGCCATATTGGCACAATACTTGGCAAAAAGAGTGTAAATATTGCATCCATGACAATGGGCCGGAAAATCAAAGGAGGGCCCGCGATTACTGTTTTAAATTTAGACCAGGAAATTGATAATATAACAATTAATGAAATAGCAAAATTCCCAGGAATAAGGTCAATAAAATTGGTAAGATTATAAAAATGGAAAAAACAATTGTAACCCTTTGTTTGGTGGATAAATATAGCAAGCCAGGCATACAATTGTGCCCATCTAATTGACCATCCTGGAATTTTTCTGATTTACGGGAAAGGGGGGTGGTTCCAATTAATACACTTTCAACATCTATCATAATACTATTATTTATTTGTTGGGGGGCAATCGCATTTTTTGTTGGCTATCTCTGGCGCAGGTATATTGGAGAAAGAACAATTAAGGCAGCCGAGGAACGCGCCAGGGAGATAATAAGAGAAGCCGAAAACACAGCGCTTGCAAGGAAAAAGGAACTTGATATACAAACAAAAGAAGCCCTGTATCGGTTAAGGTCTGACTTTGAGAAAGAAACGAAAAATAAAAGAAAGGAATTGCAGTTTCTTGAAAGAAGATTGAATCAGCGGGAAATTATTCTTGAAAAAAAGGCAGAACTTCTTGAAAAAAAGGAAGGAGAAATAACAACCAGAGAAAGACAGATTTCAGATAAAGAACAACAGATACAGCAAAAGGTCCAGGAATTTGAAAATATCATTGAACAGGAGAAGAAAAAGCTTGAGGATCTGTCAGGAATCACACGGCAACAGGCAAAAGAAGAATTAATAAAAGCGATGGAACAGGAGGCAAGGGTATCTGCCCTTGAAATTATACGAAAGATAGAATCAGAAGCCAAAGAAGCAGGGAATAAAAAGGCGAGAGAAATTCTTCTTTCTGCAATGCAGAGGCTTGCTTCAGAGGCTGCCACTGAAAGCACAATTTCAGTTGTTAGTTTGCCCAATGACGAAATAAAAGGAAGAATTATAGGAAGGGAAGGAAGAAATATAAGGTCGTTTGAGGCAGCAACCGGGGTGGATTTAATTGTTGACGATACGCCTCAGGCGATTATAATTTCCTCTTTTAATATATACAGACGAGAAATTGCAAGACGCGCCCTTGAAAAGCTTATAGCAGATGGAAGAATCCATCCTGGAAGGATTGAAGAAATTGTGCAGAAAACAACCCAGGAAATGGAAGAGCAATTAGCTGAGGAAGGTAAAAATGTGGCATTTGACCTTGGGATAGAAAATCTTCATCCGGAGATTGTAAAATTGCTTGGAAAATTGAGATATAGAACAAGTTTTGGACAGAATGTTCTCCAACATGCAAAAGAATCAGCATATCTTGCAGGAATGATTGCGGCTGAACTGAAGTTAAATCCAAAAATTGCAAAAAGAGCCGCTCTTCTTCATGATATAGGCAAAGCCCTTGATCAGGAAATAGAAGGCAGTCATCCTGAAATAGGCGGTGATATACTTAAAAAATGTGGTGAATCTGAAGATATTGTTGAAGCCGCTTTCAATCATCATAATGATCTTGATATCGCTTCGCCGTATACGGTTATTGTCCAGATTTCTGACGCGCTTTCGGCAACAAGACCCGGAGCAAGAAGGGATACCCTTGAAAGTTATCTGCACAGGGTTGAAGAACTTGAAAAAATCGCTTCCTCCTTTAAGGGTGTTGACCAAGCATATGCAATATCCGCTGGAAGAGAAATCAGGGTTATTGTAAAACCTGATGAAATTACAGACCAGCAGGCAATGCTTCTTGCAAGAGATATAGCAAAAAAAATAGAAGAAAATCTTCAATATATAGGCCAGGTAAAGGTTACAGTTATCAGAGAAAAAAGAGAAAGCGAGTTTGCAAGATAATTTATTTTCTTTGGAAAATGGGCTGAATAATACGGAGGAGAAGCAGTTGTTACCCATTTTTCCCATTCCCCCTTTTATAAAGAGGGGGATTTTGAAAAGAACCATTTTTATCCGAGTAGCATTAAGAAAGATAAAGGATTGAATTTTACAAATATATGTGGAACCTATATATGTGGAACCTAATATATCTTTGTGTGTTTTTTCTATCCCTGTGTTTTTCTCTGGTGCTTGTTCCTATTGTGAAAAAATTTGCCTATACCTTTTTGGTGCTTGACTATCCTTCTGCAAGGAAGGTTCATTTTTTCCCAACACCGCGAACAGGCGGAATCGCTATCTATCTTTCCATTGTTGGAACCATTATCCTTGGACTTATCGGGAAAAATTTTCTACCCGAGATTTTTTCTGATTATTCTGTTGGCATATCCTCTGTTCTGCCAAAACTGATAATATTGCTTATTACATCCGCGCTAGTAATTATCGCCGGCTTTCTGGATGATATCTACAATATAAAACCGCTTACAAAGATACTTTTACAGATTATCTGTGGACTTATTAGTTTTCTTGCTGGAATAAGAATCTCATTTTTTCCCTCAAATATATATATTCAGCTTATTGTAACAGTGTTATGGATTATTGTTTGCATGAATAGCTTTAATCTTCTTGACCATACCAATGGTCTTGCCGCCGGGGTTGCGTTCATTGCAGGCGGCATGTTTTTCCTTTTTGCTTCAAGCAATGGCGAACTTTTTATAGCAACGCTTCTTGCCTGTTTTCTTGGAAGTATCCTTGGCTTTTTAAGGTATAATTTTCCTTCTGCAACGATTTTTCTTGGAGAATGTGGAAGCACGCTTATTGGTTATTTCCTTGGATGTTTGGCAATTATGGGAACATATTATCAATATAAACCCGGTCAGAGTTTCCTCGCTGTATTGAGTCCGCTTCTTATCTTTGCATTGCCATTTTTTGATACAATCAGCGTTATCTTTATAAGGATAAAAAATAAAAAACCTATCTTTCAGGCTGATACAAACCATCTTTCGCATAGATTGGTTCGGCTTGGGATGAGCCCTGTTCAGGCGGTTATATTTTGTTATCTGCTTACACTTGCCTGCGGGCTTGGTGTTCTTATCCTCAAAAGATTAAGCTTTGTGGAAGGATTGATAGTTTTTTTTCAGACAATTTTGATTCTGCTTTGTGTGGCGATTCTTGAGGGTGTGGGGAGACAAAATGGCTGAATTGATTGTAGGTCTGGATATCTCAGAAAAGCAAAATGCCAAAGCCCTTGTTGAACAGCTTGGCAGCGCAGTTGACTTTTATAAGATTGGATCAATTCCATTTACAGCATTCGGACCTGAAATAATAAATAAACTTAGCACGTCAGGGAAAAAGGTTTTTCTTGATTTGAAATTTTTTGACATTCCAAATACTGTTGAAAAATCTGTGGAATGTGCCTGTGGTATGGCGGTGGCCTGTTTAACCGTTCATATTCTCGGCGGCAGTGCCATGCTGAAAGCGGCTGTTAGGGCAAAAAATAGAGTAAATGCCGGAACAAAAATTATCGGCGTGACAATGCTTACCTCTTTTTCAAACCAGGATATTCAAGAGATTGGATTTTCTATGGATATAAATAAACAAATCCTGAAACTGGCAGAAGTAGGATATGACAATGGGCTTGATGGAATTGTTTGTTCTGTATGGGAGCTTGGGTTATTAAGAAAAAAATTTAGGCAGCCATTTTTAATGGTTTGTCCCGGAATAAGAATGCAGATATCATCCGATGACCAGAAACGGGCTGCAACCGTTTCACAGGCAATAAAGGCAGGCGCTGACTGGATTGTGGTGGGAAGGCCTGTTATTGAGAGTAAAAATCCATTGGTTGTTGTTGAACAGATTAAAAGAGAAATCAAAGAACATGAAACAACAAAATGAAAGAAGATTAGAAATAGACCTGGATGCTGTGTTAAACAATGTAAAATATATAAAAAAAAACACAGGTAAACAAATTCTTGCCTGTGTGAAATGTGACGGATATGGACTTGGCGCAGTAGCTGTAAGCAGAAAGATTGAACCTAATGTTGACTGGTTTGGTGTTGCGACGGTTGATGAAGCCGTTTCTCTGCGAAAGGCGGGCATTGTCAAGCCAATCCTTGTCCTCGGCGTAACAGAAAAACAGTATATCAGGCAGGCGATAAATCATAGAATATCTCTTACAATACCTTCCAGTGATTTTATAAACAGAATTCCTGCTTCAGAACCGGTTTCAGTCCATCTTAAAATTGACACAGGCATGGGCAGGCTGGGTATTATGCCGCAGGAGTTATCAGAAACATTAAAACGAATAAATTCACGAAAAAATATAAAACTTGAAGGCGTATTTTCCCATCTTTCGAGCTCTGAAAAACCCGAGAAAACGCGCGCCCTTAAACAGATTAAAATTTTTCATGAAGTTATTGGGCAACTTCCAACCCGATTGCGCGTGATTACACATATTGCGAATTCAGGCGGCATTATAAATATTCCAGAAAGTGTTGATGGCTTTTCAATGGTAAGAACCGGCCTTCTTCTATATGGTGTTTATCCTTCGCTTTTTTTGAAAACCTTTCACCATATTGCTTCATTGGAATATGCCATTTGTGGTATTGCAAAGATTTTGCTTGCAAGGAAAGTTCCTGCTGGAACGCTATTAAGCTATAATGGAAAATTTATGTGCAAACACGAAACCCAAATTGGAATTGCGGGAATTGGCTATGGAGATGGTCTTGACAGGGCTTTATCAAACAGGTTTTATATGAAATACAGCAACCAACTTTTGCCAATAAGAGGAAATATCTGTATGGACCAGACAATCCTTGAATTAACAGCAGATATTAAACAGGATGAAGAGATTGTTTTTCTTGATTCAGAGCTTTCGGCAGAACATATGGCTGAAATTGCCCATACGGTTCCTCATGAAATTTTAACTCGGTTTGGCGTTTCCAGAATAAATAAGGTATATCGTGGCTAAAAAAACCGTTGAAAAACTGCTTGATGTCATTAATGACTATCTTGAACATTGCCTTAAAAAAGATACTGCTGGCAAAGCAAAAAACCTTGAATCTGCTATGAGATATGCTGTTTTTCCAGGCGGCAAAAGGATACGGCCAATCCTTGTTATTGCTGTTTCAAGGATGCTAAAAATTCCTGTAAAGAAGATTCTTCCAGCTGCCTGCGGAATAGAACTTATCCATACCTTTTCCCTTATTCATGACGATTTGCCATGTATGGACAATGATGATTTTAGAAGAGGGAAACCCGCCTGTCACAGACAATTTACAGAGGCAGAAGCTCTTCTTGCTGGTGATGCGCTTTTGTGTTTGGGAATAAGGGAAATAGCAAAATGCAAAAGTTATCACGCGGTCATAAGGACCTGTGATGCCCTTGGTGCGGATGGAATGGCAGGAGGCCAATCCCTTGATATGATATTTCAAAATAGGCATGTTCCCAGAGATGTAAAGGTATGGATAGACAGAAAAAAAACAGGCGAACTTTTTAGTTTATGTTTTGAAATGCCGGCGATTATAGGAAAATTCGACAAATCCTGCGTGAGAAAATTAAAACAAATAGGATTACTTTTTGGAGAGGCGTTTCAAATGCGCGATGATATCAATGATAAAGAAGGCAATAGAAAACTTCTGGAAAAACAATTGAGAAAAAAATGCAATATTCTTATAAAGAAGATAGAAACCTTTGGAGAAAAACCAAACCTGTTGTGCGGGGTTGTAAAAAATGTTTTCTCTCCTTTTGTAAAAATAGATACACCTATGTTAAAATAATAAAATATATTGCGCAATAATATAAATAAAACAAAAACTGTTATGTGTATGTTGAGATTATAAGGAGGGAAACTCAGATGGCAATTATCCAGACAGATAAACTAACAAAATATTATTTCCTTGGAAGGAAAAAGGTTGTAATCGGGCTTGAAAATGTGGACCTTGAAATTAATCAGGGCGAAATATTCGGAATTTTGGGTCCCAATGGTTCAGGGAAAACAACCTGTTTGAAGCTGTTGCTAGGGATATTATTCCCGACATCAGGCGAAGCACGTATAATGGGACGGCTTCCCTCTGATATTGAAATGAAACAGCATGTTGGCTTTTTACCCGAAAACCCTTATTATTATGATTATCTGACAGGTCCTGAGCTTCTTTCTTTTTATGCGAGGTTGTTTTCAATAAACCGCGATATTGCAAAAAAAAGGATAGATGAGCTTCTTGAGCTTGTTGATTTGCAAAATGTCCGGCGGCTTGCATTAAAACATTATTCAAAAGGAATGTTAGAAAGAATCGGTCTTGCGGCCAGCCTGATAAACGACCCAGAAATTTTAATTCTTGATGAACCCACCACAGGGCTTGATCCTATTGGATGCAGGGATACAAGAAATCTGCTTTTGAAATTAAAACAGCAGGGTAAGACAATACTTCTTTCAAGCCACTTCCTTTCAGAGGTTGAAAGGATTTGTGAAAGAATTGCAATCTTCCATAAAGGTCATATTCTCGCGACAGGGGCTTTGGATGCATTGAATAAACAATACCAGGCAGAGAATCTTGAAGACCTTTTTGTCAAAACAATTTCAGCCTTTGATAATCAAGAAGCGGTAAAAACAGGAGAAGCAAAATGAACAAGATATGGCAGATAGGTCTTAATACTTTAAAAGAATCAATGAGAAAAAAGACGCTTTATATCATACTGATTTTTGCCCTCATTGTGATTGGTGCTTCAAAGCTTTTTTCATTTCTTACCGCCGAAGAAGAATTAAAAATGATTAAGGATGTAAGTTTTTCTGCTATTGAATTTTTTGGCGCCCTGATTGCAATATTTGCTTCTCTTACCGCTGTTTCCACAGAGATTGAACGTCGGACCATTTACACCCTTTTAACAAAACCCATCAGAAGGTCAGATTTTATTATTGGTAAATTTGTTGGCGTTTCCCTGATTGTTTTGATAAATTTTGTTTTAACATCGCTTTTTTTTATAGGCCTTTTGCTTGTTAAAAAAAGCGTGCCGGATATTGAGGTTTTCAAAACCCTTATTCTGATATTTTTTGAATTATTGCTTATTGGCGGAATAACCCTTGCGCTCGCGACATTTACCACAGACGCATTCAATATTATTTGTTCGGTTTTTCTTTATATTGTGGGGCATCTTACTTCTTATGGCAAGGAAATGGTTGAAAGAACTGAAAATATTATTGTTGCCGGGCTGGCAGATATGATTTACACCCTTGTTCCAAACTATGAGAATTTCAATATCAGAGACAAGGTTGTTGTGGGAATAAATGTCAGCTGGGGATATGTTGGATATACAATTTTGTATGGGATACTTTATCTGGGCATTGCACTTCTTATTGCCCTTTATTTTTTTGAAAAAAGAGAGATATGAGAAAAAAAGGATATAAATATCTTATTGCGGTTATTACCCTTTTTGTGGGTATACATCTGGTTCAGGTGCAGATTGATTATAGAAAAAAACTTGAGGATCTTGAAAGCAACCTTCTTTTAATGCCGGGTCAGATTGCGGGTAGTTTGGTTCTTGGAGGTTTTAGAGGGCTTGCCGCGGATTTATTATGGCTAAACATTGAAGATTACTGGCATAAAGGCCAGTGGTATAGAATGTTGCCGCTTTTTGAGGCTGTCGAATGGCTTCAGCCAGCGTATATCCTGGTGTGGTCTGTTGGGGCGTGGCATATGAGTTATAACATTGCCGCAGAGGTGCCAACCCCGCAGGAAAAACAATACTGGTACCAGCAGGGAATAGAATTTTTGAAAAAGGGATTAAGCTATCCATTTAATGCAAATAAATACGACCTTTATTTTGAACTTGGATGGACCTACTATAACAAAGGTAAGGATTATCCAAACGCAGTAAAATATCTTGAAAAAGCCATTAAATATCCGCATCCTGAGGTTATTGATGATGCACTTGCTCACGCATATGAAAAAAATGGACAGATAGATAAGGCGATAAAACACTGGGAATTTATCAGAGATAACTATCCCGCTTTTTTTGATATTGCCAATCGTATGCTATATGATCTCAAAACAAAAGGTAAGGCAACCCCATAAAATTGGCATGCTGATTGTATTATCCGCGCCGTCTGGAACAGGGAAAACAACCCTGGTAAATAAACTAAAACAGATATGTCCGGATATTGTAGTTTCTGTTTCATATACCACAAGAAAACCCAGAGGTTCAGAGAAACAGGGTATTGATTATTATTTTATAGATGAAAAAGATTTTAAGGAAAAGATTAAAAAAAACTTTTTTGCCGAATGGGCAAAGGTTTATGATAATTATTATGGAACATCAAAAAAATTTATAGAAGAAAATCTAAATAAACAGAAGATTATTTTGCTTACCATTGACACGCAGGGTGCATTACAGATTAAATCAAAATATCCAGATGCTGTTCTTATAGGAATAATGCCTCCTTCGCTTGAAGAACAAAAAAAACGGCTTGAAAAAAGAGGCGAAACAGAACAAAACATTAAAAGAAGATTAAAAGAATCCTCTCTGGAAAGAAAAATCCTTCTTACAAAATACAATTATTGCTTTATCAATCGTGATATTGAAAAAACCCTTAAAAGGATTATTTCTGCAATAAAAAAGGAATATAAAAATATCTATTGTGAAAAACCTTAGGTATAATAAAATTCTTCCTCTTTTATATTTTCTTCTTTTTTCTCCTTCCTTTATTAAGGAAGAGTTGGGATGGAGAAAGAGAAAAAAGGATAAAAAAAGAACCCCTGTTAAAAAACAG
>CAZSTE010000021.1:0-11420 GCA_964609735.1 uncultured bacterium | reverse complement strand
CTGTTTTTTAACAGGGGTTCTTTTTTTATCCTTTTTTCTCTTTCTCCATCCCAACCCTCTTTTCTTTATAAAAAGAGGGAGAGGAAAGGGGAAAAAGGAAAAATAATGAATGGATAAAAATATAAAATAATTCAGGTTTCTTTTTTTGTTTTATTGATTTTATTGGATTTGTTAATTTTTGTTTTTGATTCTATTTCTTTCATTTTCTTTGCAAATTCCATAAGTTTTTGTGAAACCATATAATTAACAGTTCCTTCTGGATATGTTCCATCGTCCTTTATTTGACCTGCTGGCAGTCCTGTGAGTATTTCAAGCCCTTCATCCACATTTTTCGCAGACCAGATATGGAACTTTTTCTGCTGGATGGCTTCTACAACCTCTTCCTTAAGCATTAGATGTGTAATATTTTGTTCAGGAATAATAACCCCTTGATTTCCGGTTAATCCTGATATCTTACAAATTGAATAAAATCCTTCAATCTTTTCATTCACACCGCCAATGGGTTGAAGCTCTCCTTTTTGATTGATGGAACCTGTAACAGCAATACCCTGATTTATCGGAATTTCTGAAATTAAACAATAATATTCCGCCGATGACGCGCTATCTCCTTCTATTTCTTCATAAACCTGCTCAAAGCATAATGTCGCTGAGAAAGACAAAGGAAAGTTTTTCCCGAATTTTTCAGCAAATAAACCTTTAAGGATAAGAAAACCTTTGTTGTGTATGGTGCCTGTTATTTTAACCTCTCTGTCTATATGAACAGGACCTCCTTTTCCCAGTGAAACGCCTGCTGTGATTCTTGATGGCTTGCCGAATTGATAATCGCCAACAGTTAATACGCTTAATCCATTGATCTGTCCAATGGCTTTGCCATCGGTATTAACAATTATAATGCCATCCTTTATAAGGTCTTCCATCCTTTTTTCAATGAGGTTTGACCTGTAAATTTTTTCTTCAATGGCTTTTTGAACATGATTTTGTTTTACAATATCAGATGAATCACTTACTGCCCAGTGATTTGCTTCTTTTACAAGGTCTGATATTTCCATAAATCTTGTTGACAATTTTTTCTGGTCCGACACAATTCGCGAGCCATATTCAACAATTTTTGCAACCGCATCTCTATCAAATTCCTTTAATTTATCCTCCTTAACACGACGGCTTATAAATGCCGCATATTGTTTAACGCCTTGAGGATTCCTATCCATTATTGAACTGAAATCTACCCTTACCTTGAATAATTTTTCAAAATCCTCATCATAGGTATAAAGCAGATAGTAAAGGGTAGGGCTTCCAATAAGTATTATCTTTATGTTTGCGGGAATAGGCTGCGGCTTTAACGTTGGGGTGTTGATTATTCTAAACTGTTCATTGATATCTTCTATTGTTATATTTTTATTTTTGATGGTTCTTTTTAGCGCCTCCCAGGCGTAATAATTTCGTAAAACATCAGAGATATGAAGTATAAGATAACCACCATTTGCCTTATGGATTGCGCCGGGCTTTATCATTGTAAAATCTGTAAGCATCGCTCCAAGGGTTGGGGTGTATTCAATCCTTCCTGTCAGGTTGTAACATGTCGGCTGGGTTTCTCTAATAACAGGCGCTCCCTGGGTTTTGCTATTGTTTATAAGAACATTTACCTGATACTTAAACAGTTGATTTTCTTTTGCAGGCGCTTTTAACCCTGGGAAAATTTCAAGATCTTTTTTTTTCTCAAAATTCGCTGGATTTTCTACAATATCTCGTTGAACCTCGTCAAGATACTCTATTACCTCTGGAAATTCAGCATATTTTTCTTTAAGTTCATTAATCCGCGGATTTACAGTAAAAAGCGTGGTTTCATGTTCTATTTTTTGAAGATGCTCTCTGGCTGCTCTATCTGCCTGTCTTATTTTTCTGAATGCCTCAGAAAGTTCGGAAACAAGAATTTCTTCTTTTGCTTTTATTTCCCTTTTTGCTTCTTCAGTAAGTTTTTCCATTTCTTCTTCTGCAATGGGTTTTCCTTCTACCAGAGGAACAAAGACAAATCCTGATGGCGTGCGCTTCAAAGCAAAAGAGGCATTTCTCGCTTTTTCCTCTATATCTTTCATAATCTCTTCTTTTTGCTTCTGCAATTTTCTTGTGACAGAATTTTTTTGTTCTTCGTATGATTTGCTTTCAAATGCTTTTGGCATGTCTATCTTTAATTCTTCCACAAGTGTTTCCATATCATCTTTGAATATTTCTGCCTTTCCAGGAGGGAATCTAAGATATTTCGGATTATCGGGCTCTTTAAAATTATAAACATAGCACCAATCATCCGGCGTCGGCCTTTTTTTTGCGATTTCTTTCACAGCTGCTTCAATCGATGTTGTTCTTCCGCTGCCTGGAATGCCTGAAACATAAATGTTATAGCCTTCCTGTTCTATTTGAAGGCCAAATTCAATTGCCTTTGCAGCTCTTTCCTGTCCGATGATTCCTTCAATAGGGGGAACATCCGCTGTTGTGTTAAAATCCAGCCATTGCCTATCGCATATTGCTCTTGCCTGTTCTGGTAATAAGGATTTTTTCTCCATAACGATTCCTTTGTGGTAAAATAATTTGGTTTCTATTTTATCATAAAAAGGAATTCCGTGAAAAAAGGAAAGGCAGCGTTTCTTCTCGGAAAAAAGAGATTTGTTATTGATGAGATTGACATACCGGATTGTAAAGAAAACCAGGTACTTGTTCGTATAAAAGCAGTGGGTGTATGCGGTTCAGATGCCCATTATTTTCTTGATGGCAGGATTGGGGACCAGATTATTCCTGATAAATTTATTATTGGACATGAGGCCTGTGGCGAGGTTGTGGATGTTGGGAAAAATGTAAATTCTGTAAAATTTGGCGATAGGGTTGTTATTGAGCCAGGCATATCCTGCGGCAGTTGCAGATTTTGCATACGGGGTATGCCTAATTTATGTCCTTCTGTTAAATTTCTTGGAACCCCGCCGATACAAGGCGCTTTTAGAGAATTTATTGTGATGCCTGAAAAAAACCTTATAAAGCTGCCTGATGAATTGGGTTTTGCGGAAGGTACCCTTGCAGAGCCGCTTGCCATTGCCCTTTATGGTGTGCGACTTTCTATGTTGCAGCCGGGAAATACTGTCGCAATTTTTGGCACAGGACCCATTGGACTTTCTGTTGTATTTTGTTGTAAGATTGGCGGCGCCGGGAAAATACTCGCAATTGAACCCATAAAACAACGGGCTGAAATGGCAAAAAAACTGGGCGCTGATTATGTATATCATCCTGATATGGAGGATATAAAAAGCCGTATTCTTGAAAATACAGAAAATATAGGCGTGGATATTGGGTATGAATGTGCGGGAGAACAGGAAGCCATAAACCGCATGATATCTGTCTGCTCTATTGGCGGTAAGGCTGTTATTTTTGGTATTCCGGCGCAGGACAGAATTTGTTTTGATCCGCATGTTGTCAGACGAAAACAACTTCCTCTTATCAGTGTGAGAAGGTCTGCTTTTACCACAGATATTGCGCTTCAATTGATGCGCAGAAGCGGAATTAAATTTTCCTCAATCATAACGCATTTGTTTCCACTGGAAAGGATTCAAGATGCGCTTGAAATTGTTTCTGCAAAAAGCGATGGTGTGATTAAAGCAATCATAGAACCATAGATGACGAATAGAAAAATTTCTAATGAAACAATAAGACGGCTTGCCCTGTATCTAAGAGGCCTGCGCAATCTTCACAATATTAATCTTTCTGTTATTTCATCACATCAAATCCCCCTTTATCTTAATATAAGCGCCGAACAGTTCCGGAAGGATCTATCATATTTTGGTTCTATCGGGAAAAGAGGTGTGGGATACAGGGTTGATAAACTTATTCAACATCTTGAAAAAATTCTTGGCGTGGATAATGAATGTAGACTTATTGTTGTTGGCGCGGGAAAACTCGGTTCTGCCCTTATTTCGTATCCAGGGTTTTTAAATTTCAATTTTAGGGTTGTCGCGGCTTTTGACAATGACCCTGACAAGCTGGGCAAAATGGCCAAGGATGTAAAAATAGAAAACATAACCCATATCGGAAGGATTGTTAAAAAACTTAATGTTCATCTTGCAATTCTTACGGTTCCAGCCGATGCGGCGCAGGCTGTCGCCAAAAAACTGGTTGTTTGTGGAATAAAAGCCATACTAAACTTTGCGCCTGTGAATTTGGTTTTTCCTAAATCAATTTATATCCGTAATGTGGATATGGCAACCGAACTTATGATTCTTAGATATTTTTCACAAACGGCAGTTTTTGACAGCAAAAATTTTCCGGTAGACAATGAATAAGTATTTCCTTCTTTTATAAAATCCCTTTTTATCCCCATTTGCCAAAGGGGGAACATATAACAAAAGGCTGGGGGTGGATTTTTCAAAAATATCAATTCAAAATGACAAAACCTGAAAAAGGATGTAAAATTATATAAATACGGGGCGTGGCTCAGTCCGGCTAGAGCATCTGGTTTGGGACCAGAGGGTCGGTGGTTCAAATCCACTCGCCCCGACCCTTGAAATTTTATGAAAAAAACTATTATTGCGGTTATTTTAGGATTTATTTTGGTATTTGTTTCTAATGGTTTTTCAGCAAATATTGAGGTTCCTGTTATTAATATCCCGGACCCATCGGTTCAACAGATTATTGAGGTAAATATCTCCTTTTCCTCAGAAAAAGATTTTGTCGGTTATCAATTTACATTGCAATATAATCAACAGGTGTTGCGATTTTTAGAGGTCGTTAAATCCCCTCTAACATCCACATTTACCATTATGGCAAACGCCAATACTCCTGGGTTTGTTAAAATCGCAGGATTTAATGCAAACCTTTCAGGCTTATCAGGTAGCGGCATTCTTGCGATTTGCAGATTTCAGATACTTCAAGCAGGTTTTTCAAATCTTATTCTTTCTTCAGTTAAACTTTCTGATTCAAATGGGCAGGCTATTCCCTGCGCTTCATTATCAGGACGGATCAGGGTGGGACAGGTTGAGGAAAAAGGAAAACAATCTTCGCCCACAGCATCAGGTGGAACAAGACAAATTCCTATTGATGGTTCTTCTGTGTCTTCTCCAGAGCCCGCAATACCGCAACCAGCACAACCCGGGATATATGAAAAACCTTTTATATCCGATGCTGGCATGCCAGAACAGAAAGGTTCTCAAACACAGGAGCCAAAAACAAAGGATATTCCTTCTTATGTCCAGCCATCAAACAATGTAACACTTCTTGTTCTTTCTGAATATGGAAATCCTATTCCACCAGCAGGAATTACGACCTTTGAAAAAGGTGATAGGGTAAGTTGCAGTGTTGAAAAGGAAATTCTGATAGATGATATGGAAAAAACAGTATGTATTGGGTGTGATGGATTCGGTTCTGCGCCGAGCAGTAAAAATAACTCTATCAATTTTGTTATAAATAAGGATTCAAAAATTATCTGGAAATGGAAAAAAACAACGATTGACCCTGATTTTTTGATGAATATTTCGTCAACGGTTTTTTTTGATTCTTCGGATGACGAGGTTGCTTTGCCTGTGAGGGCGCGATTTCTCGGTGGATTTAATAAACCGGTTTTTCTCTATATAAATAAAAACCCAGATTTTGATGTTTCATTAACAGATACCTGTCTTGATGTTAAAAAAAACCAAACCTTTATTGGAGTAAAGAAAAAAGATAAAAACCTTCCTGTGGGACAATATAACCTTTTAATTACCGCGGAATCAGAAGACAAAAGCAAAAAACTAGATGAGGAAATAGGAATAATTATTTCCGGCAGTGCGTTGCTTGGAGAAGCTGTTATTGATGAAACTGCGAAACTGATTACCTTTCCGCTTTTTGTCTATGGAAGGTTAAAAAATATATCAAGTTTTGAAATGAGATTTTCTGTGTCCGATGATGCGCGATTTGTAAAAATAAATGCCGGGTCAAATGAAACAAAGATATTCAGCGGATTTTCTCAAAAAGGGAAAAATGTGAAAATAAGTGGAGGAATATTTCCTTCAATAGATTTATCCAATACAAAATTTATTGATATTGTCTTTTCCTTTGAAAAATATAGCCCTGAATTGTTTACATTAAACGAATGTTCTTTCTGGGATGAAAATGGAAAGATTATCCCGATAATTGTTAAGAAAAGATGAGAAATGTATTATTAAAAATTCTTTTTTCCGCAGTAATAACCTTCGCTTCTTTTTTCCAGGCGCAGTGTAGTGCAAAATGGACAATTATGATTTATCTTGATGGGGATAATAACCTTGAAAGATATGCAATAGACGACTTTTTAGACTTGAGTTCAGAAGATATAGGTTCAACACCAGAGATTAATATTCTTGTGCAGTTTGACAGAATAAACGGATATGATACCAGGTTTGGGGATTGGACAAACACCCAGAGATTTTATGTTACGCCAGGCATGCAGCCTGATGTTCCAAACGCTATTTCTGATTGGGGCGATGGCACCGGCGGACGAGAGATAGATATGGGGGATTGGGAATCGTTATATGATTTTGTTGAATGGGCAAAAAACAATTATCCCGCCGAACATTACGCCCTTATTCTCTGGGACCATGGGGATGGCTGGCGTTCAATGGGTTATACGGCTTCTTCTATCCGGCAACAATTAAAACAACAACCTTCATATCAAAAAAGGTGTGAGCTTGAAAAAACATTAAAATATTTAGAAAAAAGGATTTATGCGCAAAGATACCAAAAGAGCGTATGTTTTGATAATACATCCTTTAATGAATTAACCCTAAAAGAGATTGCCCAAGCCCTTTCTTCGGATTGTTATGTTGATATTATCGCTTTTGATGCCTGTCTTATGGGTATGATAGAGGTTGTTTATGAAGTAAGAAATTGTGCCTCTTACCTGGTTGCTTCTGAGGAGTCAATAAAAGTAAGCGGGTTTCCATACAAGGATATTTTGTCATCCCTGGTTTCCAATGTTTCCTGTGAACCACAACAGTTTGCTGATTTGATTGTTCAAAAATACGCTGATTCTTATGGACAATATAGCAGCGATACCCTTTCGGCTGTGGATTTGCAGTATGCAGAGTCGTTGTTTACTGCCTTAAATAATTTTTGTCAATCAGCGATAAATATTGACAATCAATGGCTTTATCTTTATGCAGCCCTTTCGCAAACCGCGCATTTTGACGATGAGGACTATAAAGACCTTGCAGGTTTTATTAAGGAAAGCTTGTTTAATGTTTCAAATCAGGAGATTATTAATAAGGCAAATGATATTATAGCTATTGTTGAAGATATGATTGTGGCAAATTTTGGGTTGCCTGCGATGAACGGATTATCAATATATTTTCCAGAACAAACCGTAGACCCTAACTATAATGCTGAAAACCTTTCTTTTGCAGACGGTTTATGGCCGCAGTTTCTTCATTGTTTTCTTTCAGCCAGTTTAACAAAAGGATTTAGCCGTCTTATGTTTGAAAATTTTGATTCAGGCATACCCATAAAATGGACCATTGTTGATGGAAACAACGATAGAAAAACATGGACAAATACAAATCCAAAGCATAGAAGCATTTCAAATCTTTCTGAACCATTTATGATTGTGGATAGCGATTGGGCAGGTAATATATGGATGAATGAACAATTAATTACAGAAACATTTATTCTTACTCCATTTGACAGGTATGTGCTTATGTTTGACCATTTTTTCCA
Source organism: uncultured bacterium (assembly GCA_964609735.1). Taxonomy (GTDB): domain Bacteria; phylum Ratteibacteria; class UBA8468; order B48-G9; family DTJG01; genus DTJG01. The sequence goes on along the minus strand of CAZSTE010000021.1, from coordinate 3,719 downwards.
TTGCTATAGTTCTGAAAGTGCTGAGATTGATATAAGAATTAATAATGGGTCTTGGCAAAATATTTTACAATATCAAAATCAGGATGCAGCAGGCAAGATAATAATTTTGCTTAATCGCTATATGCCCGATTCAGAGACATCCTACGTGCAAATCAGGTGGCGTTATAAGGATGCCTATGACGCATTTTACTGGGCAATTGATAATGTATATTTGCTTGTGGAAGGCATAGACAAAGGAGATATTACCCGGGATGGTGTTATTGATATTATGGATGTCATTATTTGCTTGAGAATTTCAATAGGACTTGAAATCACAATAGAAAACAACACATATCGGGTTCCATATTCCCAAGAAATCACTGAAAATGCGGATATAAATAATGATGGCATTGTGGATATTTCAGATGTGCTGCTGATATTAAAAAGGGCTATTGGTCTGAATGAGAAGAATCTTTCTTGACAATATATCTTAAATAATTATAAAATCATTTACAAACAATTGAGAAAAATCAGTAAATATATAATTTTAATCACGGCTGGCAGTATTTCATAAAAATTCAAGGAGGCAGCATGAAAAGGGTGATAAATCTATTAGCGCTTTGTTTAATGGGTTTGTTTTTTACAGGAAATCTTTATGGAAAAATTTCAGCAATATCCGCAGGTGGATATCATACAGTTGCATTGACATCGGATGGAAAGGTTGTTGCGTGGGGAGACAATAGATACGGCCAGTGCAATGTTCCTGAAAATTTAGCATCTGTTATTGCCGTGTCCGCAGGCGGATATCATACAGTCGCCCTAACATCAGATGGAAAGATTGTTGCCTGGGGATACAATAAATATGGCCAGTGCAATATCCCTGAAAATTTAGGTTTTGTTGTGGCAATATCCGCAGGTGAAAAGCATACAGCTGCATTATTAAAAAATGGAACTGTTATTGCTTGGGGAAGTAATCAATATGGTGAATCAAGTTGTGTGCCAGCAGATTTAAAGGATGCGATAGCCATATCAGCAGGAAGATTACATACAGTAGCGTTGAAATCAAATGGCAAAACTGTTGCCTGGGGATGTAGATATATGGGGGAAAGAAGCAATCCTCCTGCTTCTTTGACAAAAGCCGTAGCAATATCTGCCGGATGGGAGCATACAGTCGCATTGACATCAGATGGAAAGGTTATTGTCTGGGGAGGCGACAATGAATATGGCCAGTGTAGTGTTCCAGGCAATTTAACATCTGTTATTGCTGTGTCCGCAGGTGGATATCATACAGTTGCATTGACATCAGATGGAAAGATTGTTGCATGGGGAGACAATAAGTCCGGCCAATGCGATGTGCCAAAAAAATTATCCTCTGTTGTTGCAATATCAGCAGGATGGAATCATACAGTCGCATTGACATCAGATGGAAAAATTATCGCATGGGGGGATAATAGCTATGGCCAATGCAATACCCCGGAAGATTTAGGTTCCTTGAAAACAGTTTCAGCAGGAGCCAATCATATTGCGGCGCTGCGTTCAGATGGAAAGATTGTTGCGTGGGGAGACAATAAATACGGCCAGTGCAATATCCCTGAAAATCTATCATCTATTGTGGCAATATCAAAAGGTGAAAAACATACTGCAATACTATTGAAAAATGGAACTATTGTTGTAAAAGGAGATAATAGTTGCGGTCAATGCGATGTGCCTGAAAATTTAACATCTGCCATTGCCGTGTGCGCAGGTGCCTATCATACAGTCGCATTGACATCAGATGGAAAAATTGTTGCGTGGGGAGACAATAAATACGGCCAGTGCAATGTTCCTGAAAATTTAACATCTGCCATCGCTGTGTCCGCAGGCACATATCATACAGTTGCATTGACATCAGATGGAAAGATTGTTGTCTGGGGAGACAATAAATACGGCCAGTGCAATGTGCCAGAGGATTTAGGTTCGGCTATTGCAATATCCGCAGGCACATATCATACAGCAGCATTATTAAAAAGCGGAAAGGTTATTGTTTGGGGAGACAATAAATCAGGCCAATGCAATGTTCCAGATAGTTTAACATCTGCTGTTGCGATATCTGCGGGTTGGTATCACACAGTTGCATTGACATCGGATGGAAAGATTGTTGCGTGGGGAGACAATAAATCAGGCCAATGCAATGTTCCAAAAGAGTTAGGCACTGCTGTTGCGATATCCGCAGGATGGTATCACACATCTGCATTAACATCAGATGGAAAGATTGTTGTTTGTGGAGATAATATTTTTACTCAGTTTGATAATTCCACGACCTTAACATCCATGGCAACAATATCTGCAGGTGATAGACATACAGCAATATTATTGGAAAACGGAAAAATTATTGTTTGGGGAGACAATAGTGATGGTCAATGCGATGTACCTGAAAATTTAGGTTCAGCTATTGCTGTGTCCGCAGGCGGATATCATACAGTCGCATTGACGTCGGATGGAAAAATTGTTGTGTGGGGAAACAATAAATTCGGCCAGTGCAATATTCCTGGGAATTTAGGTTCTGCTGCAGGTATGGATGCTGGTTGGCATCATACAGCGGCATTATTAAAAAGCGGAAAGGTTGTTGTGTGGGGAGACAATAGATATGGTCAGTGCAATGTTCCAGAGGATTTAGGTTCGGCTATTGCAATATCCGCAGGCACATATCATACAGCGGCATTATTAAAAAGCGGAAAGGTTATTGTTTGGGGAGACAATAAATCAGGCCAATGCAATGTTCCAGATAGTTTAACATCTGCTGTTGCGATATCTGCGGGTTGGTATCACACAGTTGCATTGACATCGGATGGAAAGATTGTTGCGTGGGGAGACAATAAATCAGGCCAATGCAATGTTCCAAAAGAGTTAGGCACTGCTGTTGCGATATCCGCAGGATGGTATCACACATCTGCATTAACATCAGATGGAAAGATTGTTGTTTGTGGAGATAATATTTTTACTCAGTTTGATAATTCCACGACCTTAACATCCATGGCAACAATATCTGCAGGTGATAGACATACAGCAATATTATTGGAAAACGGAAAAATTATTGTTTGGGGAGACAATAGTGATGGTCAATGCGATGTACCTGAAAATTTAGGTTCAGCTATTGCTGTGTCCGCAGGCGGATATCATACAGTCGCATTGACGTCGGATGGAAAAATTGTTGTGTGGGGAAACAATAAATTCGGCCAGTGCAATATTCCTGGGAATTTAGGTTCTGCTGCAGGTATGGATGCTGGTTGGCATCATACAGCGGCATTATTAAAAAGCGGAAAGGTTGTTGTGTGGGGAGACAATAGATATGGTCAGTGCAATGTTCCAGAGGATTTAGGTTCGGCTATTGCAATATCCGCAGGCGGATATCATACAGTCGCCCTAACATCAGATGGAAAAATTATTGCGTGGGGAGACAATAGCTACGGCCAGTGCAATGTTCCTGAAAATTTAGGTTCTGTTATTTCCATATCTGCTGGTGATAAATATACAGCGGCGTTATTAAGAAATGGAAAAATTATTGTGTGGGGGATACAACAGTTTATTCCCTGGGAATAAATTATCGTATAACCTGTAAATTTTATATTAATAGGATTTGACAGAATAAGCACATCTAAATTTTTTATATGATAATTTTACCTATTCAAAAGGGGTAAGGATGCAAACCTCTTTTGTCGTGGTGCATATTAAAAAAATATTATTAATTTTCCTATTATTTA
>CAZSTE010000020.1:0-11437 GCA_964609735.1 uncultured bacterium | reverse complement strand
ATTGTTGCTTTGCTATTTCAAAACTGATAATAGGTTTTTAATAAAAGTAATAGAATAACAATTACTAATATTAGCCAGTTGTGGTGTTCCTTGTTTTTAAAAACAATCGTCCATGAAAAATTCCCTTTTTCTGCTGTTTTCCTAATCCTGAATGGGATAAAGGCAGGAACCGTTTTTTTATAATGTAGAAAATAATCGCCAAAATTTGTTTCAAGCCATTTTTCTTCATATATAATCGCAGCGGCGTATGTTAATGGGAAACAAATAAGAAAATATAACCAGATAAAAAGATTTTTGCATATAAAAGACAACCCTAGGGCTATACAAAAGCTTCCAAGATAAAGAGGATGTCTTACAAATTTATATATCCCAGTGGTTGTTAATTTTTCATTTTTTGTGATTGTTCCTGCCGCGGTTGTTCTAAATATTTCGCCAATTAGAATAATCAAAATGCCCCATAAGTTTTGAATTCTTCCCAATGCAACAACAAGTATGAAAAAAATCCATCCCGCAGGAACCCTGGTTTTAACAAGAAAATTGATAATATTATTAAACCTGAACAATTTCAATATCTCCCCATACAAATAATTCCTTGTTTTTTATGGCAATAATTCCTTCAAGAAAAGGAAATTGTTTAATAGCAGTTTCCAAAGATGAAAGAGATCTATTACATGTTAAATTACACATATATGTTGCAAGTCCATCTGCCAATGTTGCTGTTGGACAGATAACTGTAACGCTGTCTGCTTGTCCCTGGCTTGTGGAATAACCCACTGTACCGCTTGATGTTGCAATACCAAATGGCATGGCACGGGGTTTTATCCTCAGGCCTATTTTTAAAGAAAAAGGACTATTTCCTGCGAAGATTGCAACAATAATCTCTTTTTTTATCATCAAAAACAGATCTCCGCCATTTTCAATAATAATTTGGCTGCTGAAATTTAATAAATATTTTCCAACCTGTTCTGCTAATGCTCCCGCAACAGTTGCCATTGGCCCGACATTACATAAAAATGATGCTTCACTCATCAATCTTACAATTTTCGGCGCCTTTTTCTCGCAGAAAACCGGCGTAAATGAAAGATAAAAATCAGGATGTTGATTGATATATTGCTCCAGGATATAGCGTTGCTTGTTTAATTGTTTTTTTGCCGGTTCTGAAAGATTTGTGTCAGCAAGAATAAAAAGGTCGCTTTCTTTTATCCTGACCGAGAACGAGTTCAGATTGCTGGTTACTATGTTTCGGTAAAATCTTTCCTGGTAGCGCATATATTATTATAACATTGAATATGTTAAAATATTCTAAATTCTAATCCAAAAATAAAATAATAAAAATAAATGGATATACTTATTATTGTGGGTTCCACCGGCGGGCATTATTTTCCGGCTATTGCCGTTGGCGAAAAAATCAAGGAATTTAATCCTGCTATAAATGTATGGTTTGCTGGAGAAAAAAAAATTAAAAACCTTGAAATATGGAAGGGAAAAAACTTTAAGGCGATTCCTGTATTAAAAAAGCCCAATAAAAAATTTCTGATTGTTAATAGTTTTATTGTTGCCATATTTGTTTTTTTGAAAGCCATCACGTTTCTGACAGAAAAAAAATTTAGGCTTATTGTATGTATGGGTAGTTATGCCACGGTGCCTATCGGCATAACAGCATTTTTGATGAGAAAAACCGTTATCTTACACGAGGCAAATCTTTTGCCGGGTCTTGCAAATAAAATCCTTAATGTTTTTGGCGTTCCCGCGGCAATTACATTTCCTGAGACATGCGAATTTCTTAACCGTACCACACATACAGGATTTCCCATCAGAAAGGATTTTTTATCATCAGAAAAAAATTATGAAAGGTATGGACTGATACCTGATAAATTCACAATCCTTGCGCTTGGCGGTAGTCAGGGTGCGCGGTTTATAAACCAGGTTGTTTGCGCTTCTGTTCCCTTGCTGGATCCATTGAAATATCAGATTATTCATCTTACTGGTAAGAAAGATTATCATTGGGTAAAATCCTTCTATGAAGGGGAAACGATTACAGCATATGTGGTGGATTTTACTTATGAAATACCGCATCTGATGAATCTTGCGGATATTGCAATTGCAAGGGCTGGCAGCGGCACCATAGCAGAACTTTCTTTTAAAGCCATACCCTCTATTTTGATACCATACCCATTTGCTTCAGGACACCAGAAATTTAACGCCTTATACGCGGAAAAAAAGGGCTGCATTATGATTGAACAACAAAAAGCAAACCCTCAAATGATTTTTAATGCCATTTTAAAAATGCAGTTCGATATTGAAGAAAGAAAAAAACTTTTTTCTTCTCTGGGTATCTGCGATGTATCCGGCAATTTTGCAAAGATGTGTTTAACCCTGATAAACAAAAATGGATAAAATACTTGATAGATTTGAAAAAATACACATTATTGGAATAGGCGGTTCGGGAACAAGCGGACTTGCAAAGATCCTTAAATCGCTTGGGAAAAGTGTTCAGGGCTCTGATTTAAGAGAAAATCCTCAAACAAAACACCTTGAAACCCTTGGTATAAAAATATTTTATGGGCATCTATCTGAAAATATTGATTCTACTGTTAACCTTGTGATTCGCTCCCAAGCCATTGGGTATGACAATCCTGAATATCGTGCGGCAAAAAGATTTGGAATACCTGTGATTGGTTATCCAAAAGCTTTGGGGTATTTGATGCATGAGAAAAGAGGCATTGCCGTCGCAGGAACACATGGGAAAACGACAACATCAGCAATGATAACATTTTTATTTAAATATGCCGGTTGCGACACTGATTTTGTGATTGGCGGAGAAATATGCGGGATGGGAAATTCAGGCGTTGGGAAAAGTGGCTTGCTTGTGGTTGAGGCATGTGAATATAAACGTTCCTTTTTAAATCTGGAACCAGAGGTCGCAATCATAACATCTATTGAAGAAGATCATCTTGATTATTATCGCGACATCCAAGATATTCGGGATTCTTTTGAAAATTTTGCAGACAGGGTTATACCTACGGGAATACTTATTGGAATGGTTGATAATCCGCTTGTTTCTTTTATTATCAATAATTCTGGGGCCAGGTCCATTGGTTATGGCATTAAAGCCGGCACCATTCAGGCAAAGAATATCAAACCTTGTGAACATGGTAATGTTTTTGATTGTTTTTATAATGATAAATTATTGGGAAGGATTAATTCCTCTTTATGGGGGTTGCACAATGTTTTGAATGTATTGGCTGCGGTTTCAGTGGGGATATATTTTGATATTTCTTTTTCTATGATTGCAAACGCATTAAAAGAATTTCCAGGTGTGTGTAGAAGGTCTCAAATGATAAGTAATGTGAAAGATATAATAATAATGGATGATTATGGCCATCATCCCACTGAAATTATTGCCACCCTTAATGGATTGCGCCAGAGATTTCCTTCAAGAAAAATAATAGTCGTGTTTCAGCCACACCAGTATAGCAGGACAAGATTTCTTTTAGACGATTTTGCGGCATCCTTCAATGTTTGTAGTGAGGTAATTATACCGGATATATACTTTGTAAGGGATTTAGAGGATGAAAAAAAACTTATTAATAGTCAAATACTGGTTGATAAAATTCAGAATAATGGAATAAAAGCCCGATACATATCTGATTTTGATGAAATTGTAAAATATCTTGTTAATGAAATAACACCGGGCGATGTGGTGTTAACAATTGGTGCCGGGCCCATATATCAGGTTGGTCTAAAACTAAAAGAAATTTTGGAAAAATGAAAAGAAAATCTTTTTCAAGACAGCAGATATACGCGATTGAGAAAAGGGCGTATGAGGAATTTTTAATTCCTCCCTTAATTCTGATGGAAAATGCCGGGAGAGAAACAGCATCAGAGGCGAAAAGAACGCTTTCCAGATTAAAAAAGAAAAAGGTTATCGTGCTTGCAGGACCTGGAAATAATGGCGGAGATGGAATGGTTGCAGCCCGGTATTTGCACTGCTGGGGTATTTCTTCGGTAGTATTTGTTTTTTTTAATCAATCAAATACAAAAGAGCCGTCCTTTACAAATTACAGAATTTTGATTAAAATAAAGGTTAAATGCGAACCTTTTTCTGTTGAGAATATGGCACAGCATCTTAAAAATTCCGGATTGATTATTGATGCTTTATTTGGTATTGGGCTTACCAGGCCGATTGAAGGCAGAGAGAAGATAGCGATAGAACTGGCTAATAATTCCAGAAGAAGGATTTTAAGTGTTGATATTCCATCAGGAATTGATGCGGATTCAGGTAAAATTCTTTCCTCGGCTGTTAAAGCAGATACCACAATTACATTTGGATTTCCTAAAAAAGGATTGTATAAAAATCCAGGGAAAAAATATGCGGGAAAGATTAAAATCGTTGATATCGGATATCCTCCAGAAATTTATAGGTAGTTTTTTTCTGATAATACTCGTTTTTGGATTGAGCGGGTTATGTCAGAATACCGTAAAAGAAATACTTGTTAATGGAACAACGAAACAAAAGATTGAAATCATAAAAAAGGTAATTTCCGATAAAAACACAAAGGTCCTACCTGATATAACCATTGCTCTTGACGATCCCTCTGCAGAGGTGCGAATTCTTGCTTCAGAGGCATTGCTGAATTTTGGCGATGCCTCATTTATATCAGCATACCAACAGGAATTGTTTGATTCCCACTGGCAGGTGCGGCTTAATGGTATTAAGGCCATTGTTAAATGGGCAAAAGGGGATGAGGTACTGGAATGTTTTAAATCTGCTTTAAATGATTCCCACTGGCAGGTAAGATACTGGACAGCCGTGGGCATAGGCAAATTTGGCGATGAAACAATGTTAAAACCGCTTATTTCACATCTGAACGATGAAAATCTTCAGGTTCGGGCTGAACTATTTTGGGCATTAAAAAGAATACTTGGCCGGGATGAAGCAATCTATGCCTTTAAAAAACTCTCTGATTCCTATATATCAGCAATCAAAGAGGCAACGCAGGTTGATGATGTAAAAACATTGGTTAATGCCATCTGGGCGCTGGAAGCTTCCAATGACAGCAGGGTTGTTCCAATCCTGCTTAATTTTTTAAATAATAATTCAGATGAGGTAAAGATTCAGACTGTTTGGGCGCTTGAAAACCTTAAGGCAAACGAGGGTTTTGAGTTTTTAAGGGCAAAAATGCTTGAGCCATCAATAAAATTAAAGATAGAAACAATCAAAACTCTTGTGCGGCTTAATGATAAAGATGCTGTGACGGCTTTGATAAGCAGCCTGGATGATGAGGATGAAAATGTAAAAATTTTTGCGCTATGGGCATTAAAAGAATTTAATGACCCGTCATGCTATTCCGCGATTGTAAAAAAGCTCGCGGATGTATCCGAAAAGGTAAGCAAATATGCCTATGATGTGATACTTTCTTTGAAAAATCCCGATTTTGTGCCATTTCTTGAGGATGCTTTTTTAAATGATGAATTCTCAATCAACGCAAAGGTTATGGCCATTGAACTTCTTGGTAAGATTGGTTCAAGCGAAGAAGCTGTGTTTTTTAATTCGGTAAAGGCTGCGTCTTTGCCGGTTTTTCGGAAAACAATCCTTCTTTCTTGGTACAATATTAATCCTGACGATAGCGAATTTTTAAGCTATCTTAATTTTGCAAGCCGTCTGGATCCTGCTGATTCCGTGAAAACAGCAGCCAACAATATTCTTAAACAAATTATCAAAAATATTGAAAAGGATATACAGTCTGCAGAAGAAATAAAGAGAAGTCAGGCGCTTGAGCGTCTTTCCTTTCTTAAGGAATCCCCGCTAATTATTCCCTTGATAAAAAAAATGTTGTATTCACAATATCAGGATGTGTACGCGGCTTCTTTAGAACTTATTCCATATCAGCCGAAATCCGCTGTATTTAAGGCAATGAGAGAAATCCTGCAACAAGAAGAATCATATGAGATAAAAAAACTTGCAATACTTGCAATGGGAAAAGCGCATTTGAAAGAGGCCGCGCCATTATTGCAGGGTTATTTAAAAAACGATGATCCCGAGATTCAGATGTATGCTGCGTATTCGCTCGCCCTTATTGGCAATAAATCCGGATTGGGGGTTGCTTTACAGAATATACAAAATCCTGATATACAAATCCAGGGCATGGCTGTTGAAACCATCGCTTTTTTAGATGCTGATATTGCAACGGCTAAGTTATTAAGGATTCTTGAGAATTCAGAACTTGATGTTAAACTTAAAGCAGCATGGGCATTAAGCCGTTTTGGGGAAGAGAAAGGACTGTATACCCTTATAAATATTAGCAGACAGGACATTGAGCCATTAAGGACCCAGGCGCGGTATTACCTGTCAGATAAAAAAATACCTTCAACCTTACGGAAGAAAATACCTGAAATTCAGCATCAACAGGAGATAATAACAACCGGCGTGCCGGAAACAGCCTTAAAAAGCATTGTCGCTATAAAAATATCATCTCCGCCTGTTATTGACGGGGCTAAAAACGATCGTTGCTGGCGGTTTATGTTTAAAGAAAATATGTCAATGATTTATACAATCGGGGAAAAGGTTCCTTCAGAGGTTCAAACCTCTATTCTTACTGCTTATGATGACAAAAATATTTATTTTCTCTTTACCTGTATGGATCCTGAAGCCAAATCCATCACATTTGATAGCCAGGATTTTCTGACAATATGTTTAAATCCAATGTCTTCAGGCGATAAATGGTATCAATATACAATCCACGCGACAAATTTTTTAAGATTTGCCTATGTATGGAAAAAATATTTTACAGAAGACCAGGATAGCGCTTGGCAGTCGCAATGGCAGACAGCAACAAGTATCACTGATAAGAATTGGGTGGCAGAGATTGCGATTCCATGGAGTGATTTTGGATTAACAAAATCTCTTGAACAATGCGAGATAAATTTCCAACGAATTTCTGACCATTTGCCAACAACAACCTGGACAGGTAAAATTGATAATCCAGCGCAATTCGGCCAGATCGTATTTGGGAAAAGGTGGTAAAAAAGATAATGAAAAAATTTTTTATAATAATAGCGGGTTTTTTTCTTATTTTTCTGCCAGGAATCTGCTGGTCTCAATCATGGTATGCACAGAATCTTGAATTAAAGGTGATATTTCCTTCAAATGTGTGGACATGTATTGAAAAAGCAAAAAATTATCAAGCCACCGGAAACAAAGATCTTGCTGATAAATTTTTAAGGAAGGCAGAAGAATTAACCCTTGCGGCTGAACCATTTAATCCGAATAATTGGCCTTCGCACTGGCCAAAAACACAGGAATGCATTGATATTATAAGATATGCTCCGCCGTCTGCCTATGTCTATAGAATCCTTGGAGATTACGCGGCTGAATGTTTAAGACCAAAAGAGGCCATAAGGTACATTAAGATGTATTTGAATCGTTGTTATATTCCAGATGCAAGATATCTTTATAAACTTGGTAATATTCTTGAATCAGAAGGTCTTTATGTCCAGGCAATGGATACATATCAGGAATTACTTCAATGTATAAATTCGCGAAATTTCCATAATAATCCGCCTTCTCTAACAGCGCTTCAACATCGTATAAGAAATTTAAATGCAAAAATTGAACCGCAGGTTATGTTGATCCTGGATATGAAAATACAAGAACTGCCAGGATTTCTTCAGGATGTGGCAGGTATTTTCAAGGAGAACGTTTCATTGCTTGGGAAGCGCTATCTCGTTATAAAAGATGAGATGCTTGATAAGATGCTTGAGGACCAGAAATTAACCCGAAAGGATATTATTGATGATTTTGAAGAACGGGCAAGAATAATAAAATTGCTTAATGTAAAATATGTTCTTGAGCCCTCTATTGTAAAGATTGAAAATGTCTATATTTTTCAGGTAAGGGTTTATAAAGGAGACCAAAGAGAACCTGTTGAAATATATGAATATAAAAATGAGAATTATCAATTTTTGCCAAATTATTTTCAGAGATTTTTCCTTGAATTTCAGGATAAACAAATTCCTGATGAACTGCTTATACCGGAAAACCAGTATAAATGGACGTTTGAAACCTCTGACCAGGTTATAGATATCGCAGTTTCAGAAAATGGAAATACAGTAATTGCCGGTTGCCAGGATGGCAGGGTATATATATTTAATAGACAGGGAAAACTTCGAAAAACATTTAAAGAATCAGATGAGATTGCGTATGTGGCGATTTCGCCGGATGGCAATTTTACTTCCTGGGCCTCTCTTAATGGACGTATCTGTTTTGCAGAAGGCTCACGAATTATTTTTCAGTCGCATGTTAATAATCTTGTTCGCGCGATTTCCATAGCAGAAAATGGAAAATTCTGGGTTTATGCGAGCAATGAAAAAATTTTTTTCCTTGACAAAAATGGTGAAATATTCTGGAATCGTTCTGCTTCTGATTGGATACAAAGCATAAAAATAAGCCATGATGGCAATTGGATTGCCGCAGGCACAATAACAGGCGAAATTATTTTATATAACGGAGAAGGAAATTGTGTTTGGAGAAAAAAACTGGATAGTAGGGTGGAAAATATCAGATTTTCTCCCAAACTTGAAGATATCAGCGTCTGTACAAAAAATGATATTGTTTATGTTTTTTCAATAGAAGGAGGAGATGTTTTTAAATTTACCCTTGGAAATGATGTGCGGTTTTTATCCTTTAATCAGGAGATTATTGATTGTCTTGGTGGAATATGGAACTGGTGGTATTATTTCCCGGATACAAAAAGAGAGAAAATGTGGTATTATTCGGTTGATAAATCCGTAAGGGTTGCCGATTCGGCCGTTGTCAATAATTTTTATGTTCTTGGCAAAGGCAAAAATATTTTAGTGTATACTGTTGTTTGGAATTAAAATCAAAATACACCATATACCCAAAAAAAATATAAAAACATTGTAATTTCTGAAACCTTTCATATTAAACAGCGGGAGGAGAAGATGGTAAGGGTTGCAATTATAGGCGCTGGATTTATGGGTTCAATGCATGCAGAGGTATATGGACAACTTCCAAATGTTAAGATTGCCGCAATAGTTGACCTGCAAGGAGATAGGGCAAAATCTCTGGCTGAAAAGGTTGGCGCTATTCCATATCTTACCCCTGACCAGGTTTTTTCAAAGTCCGACATTTCAATTGTTGATATTTGTTTACCTACATATTTACATAAGGATTTTGTTGTTAAAGCAGCAGAAGCGGGAAAGGATATTGTCTGCGAAAAGCCCATTGCTTTAACACTTCAGGATGCAGAAGAAATGGTAAATATATGTAATAAAAACAAGGTTAGATTTATGGTGGCGCATGTAATAAGATTCTGGCCGGAATATGCATTTGTCAAGAAAAATTATGACCAGGGTAGGTTTGGAAAATTAATCACAATAACCTGCGCTCGGCTTAGCGCCAAGCCGACATGGGGATGGGAAAACTGGTTGCTTGATGAAAAACGTTCTGGAGGAGCGTTATTTGATCTTCATATTCATGATGTTGACTTTCTTCTTTATCTCATTGGGCAAAAGCCGCTTTCTCTTTATTCCCGGGCGACATATTCACGAGAAGCAGGATATACCCATGTTTTTACAACATATAATTTCCCCGGCAACATTACTGCTTTTGCGGAGGGTTGCTGGGATATGCCATCCAAATTTCCTTTTACGATGAGGTTTTGCGCGCAATTTGAAAAGGTGGTGGCTGATTTTGATTCTACCGCCAATCCACCCCTGACAATTTATTATGCTGATGGTAGAATAGATAAACCCCATATTGAAAGAAAGATATTGCAAAATTCAGGCGGAAATATTTCAGACCTTGGCGGTTATTTCTTTGAACTTAATTATTTTATTGACCATGTTGTTTCCAATAAGGAATTTCAGATAATCAGGCCCGAGGATGCGGTACAGAGTTTGGATATCGTGGTAAAAGAAAAACAATCATTGGAAACAGGCGGTATTATAACAATTTAATATCTTACCCGTCGTCATCCAGTTGGTAAGATAATATTGAAATTGCGGCAATTGCGGCTGTTTCAACCCTGAGTATTCTCTGTCCAAGTCCTGCAATAAAAGAATGGTTTTTTTCGGCAAGTTCCACCTCTTCATCGGTGAATCCGCCTTCAGGACCGATAAAAATTTTGATTATTTTTTTATCCCGCAGTTGTTGCTTTATCAATGGCATTATTTGTTTTAGATTTTTTGGGGATTGTTCCCAGAAAAAAATGTTAAGACCTGGTTGCAATAAAATTTTATCCAGTGTTTTTACAGGATAAATCTCTGGTATTTTGATTTCTCCTGATATCTTTCTGCCTTCTGCAATGATTTTTTTCCATCGTTCAATCCTTGATGAAGATTGTTCTGGGTTGGTATGCAAACTGCGGCTTGTTATTATGGGCTTTATCGCCACAACACCCAATTCCGATGCTTTTTCAATCATGGATTCAAACACCTTCATTTTACACAAACAAGGGCAAAATTCAATGCTGATGGCTGGTTTTTTTTGAATGGGATGCGCTATTTCCAATATCCTTGCTTTAATAAAGGATTGTATTTTTTCTATCTGAAGAAGATATTCTGATTTATTTCCATCAAAGGCTTTGAATTGTGAATTCTTTTTTAGCCTGAGGATATTTTTTAGATAATGAAAGTCTTTTCCGAAAATAAGGATGTGTTTATCCTTTTTTTGATAATTGGAAAGATAAATCCGTCTCATTTTATTTCAATTATTTTATTTCTGTTTTTGTGTCCGCACACAATTGATATTTTGGATTGTGGAATACGGAAATGCCTGGAAATCATTTTTATCACAGCTTTGTTTGCCCTGCCTTCAAAAGGTCCTTCCTTAACCCATATTGTCAATTTTCCATCTTCTGATTGAATAATTTTTTCTTCTCTGGAAAAAGGTTTTACCCTGACATTTATCTTCATAATGAGTAATAATTATTATACAAAAAAATTATACAATGTAAAAACAAGTCGGGTATTTGACAAATTAAATAGGGTTATGTAATATTATAAATAGAGATAACAAAGCAAAGGAGGTGAGAAGAGATGAAGAAAAAGGGATTTACACTCATAGAACTACTGGTTGTAATCGCTATTATAGCGATACTTGCGTCAATGCTTCTTCCAGCATTATCAAGGGCAAGGGAAAGGGCAAGAAGGTCAAGTTGCATATCAAACCTCAAACAGATAAGTCTTGCCTGCCATATGTATGCCCAGGATTTTGATGAAAGATTCCCAACAGGCTGGGGAACTGTTGGTAATCCAACTGCAGCGGATGCTTATATGCCTCAGCCGATATGTCTTCTTTTTGGAAGGGCATATAATGTTGCAAATAGTGGAAGGGTTTGTCCAAACTATCTTCAGGACACAGGGGTTTTGATATGTCCGAGTTCAAAATTTAAGAAGTATACTGTTAATCCTG
>CAZSTE010000019.1:0-11476 GCA_964609735.1 uncultured bacterium | reverse complement strand
TTCAACAGATGCTCCCATATCAATAACAATGATATCATTATATTCAAGTTTTCTTTTTGTCGGTATATGATGGGGGTATGAAGAATTTATTCCAGAAGCAACCACAGGCGGAAACGCTTCTTTTTCCGCACCATGTTTTCTTATTTGATAATAAATTTCAGATGAAATGTCAATCTCTGATATGCCTGCTTTTATAATAGATTTAATTTTTTTTAAGACAGAAATGGTTATTTTTTCCGCCTTTTGAATCTTTTCAATTTCTTCCTTTTCTTTTATTGCCCTTATCTCCGCGATAAAATTCTCAATGGTATGAATTTTTTTTTCTGTTTCCAGACAAAGATTTTTCCACCCTTTCACAGAAAACTCGCAGGATAATACCGATGGTTTTTTGAAGCCCTTTAAGAATTTTATAAAATCCTTTTTATTAAAATTTTCAACAGAATAGTTGACTAACGATATATCTTTCAGTTTATCGTAAACATATCCGTAATAAATGCCGCCTGTAAAAAAAACAATCTGGTTTTTTGTAATACAAAGATATCCTTCAATTCCATAAATGCCGGTAAGATAAAAAATATTAGAACTGCTGGAAATTATTAGGCAGTCAATGTTTTT
Organism: uncultured bacterium; assembly: GCA_964609735.1. GTDB lineage: Bacteria > Ratteibacteria > UBA8468 > B48-G9 > DTJG01 > DTJG01. Next base: position 10,861 of record CAZSTE010000019.1, on the reverse strand, counting down.
TTCTTTAAGAAATTTTCTTGTTTTTGTTATTCTATTTTGAAGAGATGTTTCTGTGTTATGCATTTGTTAATTCGCAATAAACGTTTTCCCTGCTTTTCTTTAAGAAATGAAACCTTAATTTTTAATGGGGCAATGGCTATGGTTATATAGAAACCATAAAACAGCCTTTTGAATATGAAGCCGGTTTTCTGCCTGTTGAAGAACAACAGAATTTTTTCCATCAATAACCTGGTTTGTTACCTCTTCTCCCCTATGGGCTGGAAGGCAATGCATAAACAAAAAATCAGGAGGCGCTTTTTCTATAAGCTGGGAATTTACCTGATACGGCTTAAAAACATCAAGCCGTTGTTTTTTTTCTGCTTCATCGCCCATGCTTACCCATGTGTCAGTATAAATAACATCTGATTGTGAAATAAAGGCATAAGGGTCATCGCTTACCTTTAAAAGTTCTGGATTTTTCATTGATTTGGCTATGTCTTCGGCAACAGAGTATTGTTTTGGTGCGGACACATTTATTCTTATTCCAAGAATGTCTGCAGCAAAAATTAGTGTATTACAGATATTATTGGCGTCTCCTATATATGTAATAACAATATTGTTAAATGTTTTTCTCATTTCCCATATGGTAAAAAAATCAGCAAGAATCTGACATGGATGAGAAAAATCGGTAAGTGCGTTTATAACAGGATGATCAAAATACCTTGAAAAGGTTTTAACCTCTGATTGTTGGAATGTTCTGATTACAAGGCCTTTTAGATAAAAATTAAAAATCCTTGCTGTATCCTGAATTGTTTCCCCTCTTGATATTTGAAGATGACTTGACTCAAGGAATATGGGAATTCCTCCAAGTTCAATAATTGCAACCTCAAAGGATACCCTTGTTCTGCTTGATGGTTTTCTGAATAACAGGCCGATGCATTTGCCTTTAAGGTCGTCAAAAAAAACGGATTTTTTCTTCCTTTGGAACTTAAAAAATTTTGCCTGTTCAAAAATTGTGTAGATTTCTTCTTTTGTAAGATCCCTAATATCGATAAGGTCTCTTTTTTTTATAATATTTTTCATATGATCCATTATGATTCAAATTCTTCAATCAGTGATTTCTTAATTATGTTAATGGCTTTTTTCAAATGTCCCATATTAGCACAAAGTGGAGGCATTATTCTTACAACGGTATTGTGGGTGCAATTTAAAAGAAGCCCATTATTTCTGCATCTTTTAACAAAATCAGTAGCCGGAACATTTAATTCCATTCCAAGCATAAAACCAATACCCCTAATGTCCCTTATAACAGGAAACCTTTTTTGAAGTTTTGTAAGTTCGCCAATAAACCAATTGTTTAGGGTTGACACATTTCCAAGAAGATTGTCTTGTTGAATTGTTTCAATCACAGCGAGCGCGGCACTGCATGCAAGGGGGTTTCCGCCAAAGGTTGAGGCATGGGTTCCAGGTGTCATTAAATCAGCAATCTGTTTTTTTGCAATCATTGCTCCTATGGGGAATCCGCCACCAAGTGTTTTTGCAAGGGTCATAATATCAGGTTGTACATTAAAATGCTGAAACGCAAAATATTTTCCTGTTCTACCCATTCCTGTTTGAACCTCATCAAAAATAAGAAGCATATCCTTTTTATTACAGATTTCTCTTATCTGTTTAAGATATTGAGTGTCTGCAACATTAATGCCTCCTTCGCCTTGAATGGGTTCAATAATCACAGCGATGGTTTTTTCGTCTATACGGGATTGCAAGGAAGAAATATCGTTAAATTCAGCGTAAATAAAGCCATCCGGAAGTGGCTTAAACGGCGCTGAATATTTCTCCTGAGCTGTCATTGTCACTGTGGCAAGGCTTCTGCCATGAAAAGAATTTTTCATTGACACAATCTTATATCTACCTGTTTTTGTTCCATATAGCCGGCATAACTTAATTGCGGCTTCGTTTGCTTCTGCTCCGCTATTGCAAAAAAAGGCCTTTCCATCAAATGAAATTTCAATAAGTTTTTTTGCGCATAATGCCTGAACGTCAATGTAATAGTTATTAGCGACATGCATAAGCTTTTTTGCCTGCTTACATACGGCGTCCACAACCCTTTTGGGACAATGTCCAAGTCCATTTACAGCCCATCCCGGGAAAAAATCAAGATATTTTTTTCCATGAATATCCCATAACCATACGCCCCTGCCTTTTACAAAAACAAAATCTTCTTTGGCGTAACAACCAATCACATAATTACGGTAATATTCTTTAATGATTGATTCATCCATTTTTTGGCTCGTCTAAAATAATTTCGGTTCCAATGCCATGTTCTGTGAAAATTTCAAGTACAAGGGAGTGGGCAATATTTCCGCTTATGATATGGACCTTTTTTACCCCGCCTTTCAGGCCGGCAATAGCGCCGCGAATCTTGGGTATCATACCTCCCTGAATTATCTCTTCATTAATAAGATTTTCCGCCTGGTCGGCGGTAATAACAGAAATTAATGTATCAGGATTATCAAGATTTCTCATAATACCCTTTATTCCGCTAATAAAAATAAGTTTTTCTGCTTCCACTGCTTGGGCAACAGCCGATGAAACAGCATCGCCGTTTATATTATATTTTTGTCCTTCATTTGATATGCCAATTGGCGCAAAAACGACAACGCCTTTTTCAAGAGCATTATTAATAATCCTGCTGTTGATGTTTTCAACCTGGCCAACAAATCCCAGGTCAATTACCTCATATCCTTGTTGCCAATGTATCTTTCTGGCAATAATATGGCCATCCTCTGGTTTAAGGGCGAAAGCCGGGGTTTTGAATTCTTCTGTAAGATGTTTCACAATATCGTCTCTGGTTTGGCCAAGAACCTCAACGGCAATTTCAAGAACATCTGCATCCGTTACCCTTAAGCCCTCAATAAATGTGGCTTTTTTCCCTTTTTTTTCAAGTTCTTCCGTGATTACAGGGCCTGCCCCGCAAATAACGACACTTTTTATTCCAACCGCATTGAGAAAAGCGATATCCTGAAGAATATTTTTTTTTGATTCCTCAATACGAAGAATCGCTCCTCCTATTTTTATGACAAAAATCTTTCCTTTGTATTTTTGTATATAGGGAAGGGCTTCTGTCAATATTTCCGCCTTTTGAAATATGCTATTATCCACTGGCTGCACTCCTTTTGTTAAATTTTCTGTTCTCGTTAAATCTCCTTCCAAAATCCTATCTTTTTGCTGCGTTTATAATTGTTTCTTTCCTAATGGATGAGATTAAAGAGGACAACAATTTTATTTAAAAATTTTCACAAGCAATATTCTATCACATTTTTAAAAAATTGGAATCCGTAATAATAAACCTCTTTGTTTTGATTTCTTAACCAGTCGGGCTGATGGATATTAATAATTGCTCTTTCCGGATGTGGCATCATTCCAACAACAAGGCCTGTTTCATCACAAACGCCGGCAATTGCCGCGGTTGAACCATTGGGATTATAAGGATAAGGAGCGTTTTCTCCCGAAGGGTTAACATATCGTAAAACAATCTGCTTGTTTTTTTCAAGTTTTGTTAATAAAAAATTGTTTTTTAGTATAAATTTGCCTTCTGCATGGGCAACAGGAAACCGTATAATTTCAGGCATATTTTTAAAAAATGGCGAGATTGATTTTTCAACACCAAGATAAACCCATCGATCCTCAAATCTTCCTGAATCATTCCATACCAGACTTGCGGTTTGTTTGTTCCAGAATGGAAGTTTCTTGCCTTTTACAAGAACCTGAAATCCATTGCATATTCCAATAATTGGCCTGCCTTTTTCTCGGAATTTTTCAAGCAAATCCTTCAATTTCCAGTTTATTTCATTCGCGAAAACCTTGCCTGCTCCAAGGTCGTCTCCATATGAAAATCCACCCGGAATAATAACAACATCATAATCAAGAAGATTGATTCTTTTTGATGTTACATTGGAAATATGAATTCTTGAAGGTTTTGCTCCGGCTTTGAAACATGCCCATTCTGTTTCCAAATCGCAGTTTGTTCCAGCAGTCCGAAGAATAATAATTTTTACCATGTGATTGCGCCGCTCCATTTTTGTTTTATCTGTTCGCCATCCAGGTCCAATATGACTGCGTCGCCATAAAATATCTTAAGAGAAAAATCTGGAATTACTCTGCCAATATATGCGCAGGGTAAACCCTTAAATAACTTTTCAAATTTATCAATGCAGGTCTGATCAACCTCAACAATAAACCTTCCCTGACTTTCGCTGAATAAGGCCACAACAGGTTCTTTAACCGGACAAGAGACCTTTTCCAGTTCTATTTCAGCCCCATAGCCGCTACCAATCATCATTTCTGCCAGCGCAATAGCCAATCCGCCCTCTGAACAATCATGACAGGCGCGCACAAGGTTTTCTGTTATGGCTGTATGGAGTTTTTTCATCGCCGGCATGCTTATTTCTGGTATTGCGTGAGGCACGCAACCGCCTGTGATATTCAGAAGATTGAAAAGTCGGGAACCTCCCAATTCATTGTTTGTTTTACCAATAAGAAATATCAAATTTCCTGCTGATTTGAAATCAGAACTCATGGATTTTGTTACATCCTTTATAACGCTGATTGCAGAAATGAGAAGTGTTCCTGGTATAGAAACAATTGTTTGGTCGTGCTTTGTAAAAAAATTGTTCAGGCTGTCCTTGCCGGATATAAATGGAACCTGATATTTCAAGGCAAAATCTCTGCATCCTTTTACACAACGGGTAAGTTTTCCCAGTTCCAAAGGGTCGTTGCAGTTTCCCCAGCAAAAATTATCAAGAATTGCAGTTTTTTCAGGATCTCCTCCGCAGGAAACAATATTTCTTAATGCCTCATCAATACAACAGCCGGCCATATGATATGGGTCTATCATGCCATACCAGGGATTTATGCCGCAGGAAACAACAATGCCCTCATATTTTCCATACAATGGAGCCAGAACAATTGCATCAGAAGGGCCGCTGCTGTTAAACCCAAGCAACGGTTTAATAATTGTGTGGGCCTGAACCTCGTGATCATACTGGCGCACAACAATTTCTTTTGACGCTATAACAGGGTCGCCGAGCAGATGAAGAAAAACATCCTTAATCTCTATATTTTCCGGTATAATATCCGCGGTTTTTTTCTCTTCAAAAAACGCGGTTAAGGCAGGTAGCTGCCCTTTGCCGAAAAGCCAATCAAGATCAAGGTTTCCAACAATCTCTTTTCCGTGATAAATCTCAATCCTTTTTGTTGATGTGAACTTGCCAATACAGGCATATTCAACATCCTCAGCCTCAAAAATTTTTTTAAGGCTGCTGAAATTTTTAGGAGGAACCGCAAGTACCATCCTTTCTTGCGATTCAGAAACCCATATCTCCCATGGTTTGAGGTCTGGATATTTAAGCAAAACCCTGTCAAGATAGACAATCGCTCCACATTCCTGACTTAGTTCTCCTACCGCTGATGAAAGTCCTCCTGCCCCGCAATCAGTAATGGCTGAATATAAATTTTTATCCCTGGCAACCATCAGGGCGTCAAGAATCTTTTTTTCAATGATGGGATTACCAATCTGAACAACGCTTGTTGGGATGTTTTTTTCAAGGCTTGCAGAAGAAAATGTTGCTCCATGAATGCCATCGCGGCCTGTTCTGTTTCCAATAACAACGATTAAAAAATCCGGTTTTACGGTTTTTTTGACTGCTTTTTTGGGCATAATGCCAACAGTGCCACAATAAACAAGGATATTATAAAGATATGCTGGGTCAAAAAGGATTGCCCCATTTGCCGTTGGAATGCCCATACGGTTGCCATAATCCCTTACCCCAGACACAACGCCCTTAAAAAGCCGTTTTGGATGGAAAACACCTTCTGGATTGTTTTTTTGGGAAATATCAAGCGGTCCAAAACAAAAAACATCTGTATTGAGAATGGGTTTTGCGCCCAGTCCCGCTCCGAGTATATCGCGAATCACACCCCCAATTCCTGTGCCAGCGCCACCATAAGGTTCAAGGGCTGAAGGATGATTATGGGTTTCAACCTTAAAACAGATACAATGATCCTTATCAAACTCAATAATACCTGCATTGTCTTTAAAAACTGATATGCACCATTTTTTATCAAGGCTGTTTGTTACCTTTTGTATCAACGAAAACAGCGATGATATTTTATATGTTTTAGGACTGGAATCTGCAAGAACCTCTGTATATGCAATGGTGGATTTGAATATTTTATGAAAACAATGTTCTGACCATGTTTGAGCAATCATTTCAAGTTCAAGGTCTGTGGGTTCTCTTCCAATCCTAATAAAATATTTCTGTATCCTTTTCATCTCTGAATCTGTTAAGGATAAAAGCCCATTTTTGCTTATTTCCATAAGTGTTTTATCGTCGGCACTGCGGATTTTTATTGTTTCAGCCTTTGCCATATTAAATTCCTTTGATTATAAACTGGTGAATAAGGGTATTGGCAAGAATTTTATTGCTTATTATTTCAAGGGTTTTTTTGCTTAATTTCTCACCAACAAATTCATATTTTTTCCCGCAACTGATGGACAGGTGATTTTTTATTCCCATATCTCTTATAGCCTTCATTGCTGTTTGTGCAACAGGGTCTGTAACACCCGGCAGATACCACACCTCTACAGAAGGATTTTTACACCTTTCCCCGCTGTTAAGACGATAAACCTTCATTGTTTGCGAGATAGGGTCGAGAAAAAGTTCCTTTCCAATTTTTCTGACCAGGGAAATATCAATATCTCCACAGAGTTTATAAACATCATATACATAAACCTTTTCTATTCGCTCTATTCCAATGTCCTTAATAGAATGGAGAATCTCATTGCCAAATGCGTCAAATAATTTTTTTTTCAGGGTTATTTCTATAATATATATTGTCATGTTAGCTGGTAAGAATATTGTAAATCTGCCAGTATTTTTGTCGTGTTTTCTCAACAATATCATCAGGCAGTTCAGGGGCAGGTTCCTGTTTATTCCAGTTTAATGTTTCCAGATAGTTGCGAACATATTGTTTATCAAGGCTATCCTGGGTTCTGCCAGGTTGAAATTGCGCCTTTTCCCAAAATCTGGAAGAATCCGGTGTTAAAATTTCATCAATCAAAATAATTTTATTTTTATAAAACCCGAACTCAAATTTTGTGTCTGCTATGATTATCCCTTTATTTTCAGCATGTAAACAGGCGGTTTTATAGAGAGAAATTGAAATTTCTTTAAGATATCCAGCGGCCTCTTTGCCAATGATGGAAACCATATTTTCAAAGGATATATTTTGGTCATGCGAACCCTTCTGCTCTTTTGTTGATGGGGTAAAAATTGGTTCAGGGAGTTTTTCACTTTCCCTAAGTCCGGCAGGAAGATTTATTCCACAAACAGAAGAGTTTAAAAGATATTCTTTCCAGGCGCTGCCTGAAAGATACCCTCGCACAACGCATTCAATAGGAAGTTTTTCTGTTTTTTTTGCTATCGTGCTTCTGCCCTCACAAATATTTCTAAACGGTTTCAATATTTCTGGAAACTTTTCAAAATCCGTTTCAATAATATGATTTTCACAGATATTCTTGAGTTTATTAAACCAGAAAAGGGAAAGCTTATTAAGAATAATGCCCTTTTCAGGTATTGGCGTTGGAAGCACAAAATCAAAGGCAGAAATTCTATCTGTTGTTACAATCAAAATTTTTTGTTTATCAATTTCAAACAGCTCTCTCACCTTGCCAGAATAAATCTTTGGAATTGGCAGAACAACATTTACAATTGATTTCATATTAGCCCTTATTGTTTAAAATATTTATCTGTGTTTTCCGCTGTCATTTTCAATAACCCGTTGCGTCAAAATATTATTTACTGTTGCTGTAAGACGCGCACTGCTTTTCATTTTCCCAGACAGTAATCTTTTTTACTTCAATCCTATATTTGAGAAGCGTTTTTTGTATTTTTGAAAATATGTACACCGCCAGATTTTCAGAACTTGGATTGTTTTTCTTGAAATATGAAATATCATTTAAATATTTATGGTCAAGGGTTGAAAGAACCTTTTCAAGGCATTGTTTCAATACGGTAAAATCAATTACCATTCCCAATTCATCAGGTTTACCAGAAACAATCACATCAACCTTCCAGTTATGTCCATGAAGATTTTCACATTTTCCTCTGTATCCTCTTAATCGATGGGCACCTGAAAAATATCCACTTACAGTAAGTTCAAACATGTTTCTCCTATCCAAGACAGATTTTTTTGATAATGGGTTTGCTGTTTTTCCCCCAGAAAAAAAACAATATCTTTTTTCTATAAATTGGCAAATCGCTGAAATAAAGCACAGGGTGTTCTTTTTTTGAAGGATTATTGAGATTGCGTTCCCTTAAAAAATTCGTAATTTTTTTACCTGTGGCATAAGAAGCATCAACAAGATTTACAGAATCTCCGGTAACCTTTTTTATTGATTTTTTCAAAAGGGGATAATGTGTACAACCAAGTATCAATGTGTCAATGCCATTTGAAAGCATATCAGAAATATAGCTTTTGATTATAGATTCAACCACATCGCCCTTTAACCATCCTTCTTCAACAAGGGGAACAAAAAGAGGACATGCTTTCTGATAGATTGTAACGGAGCGGTCCAATTTTTTAATCATTGAAATATACCTGCCGCTTGCAATTGTTGCAGGTGTCCCAATAACCCCAATTTTTTTGTTGTTTGTTAGATGTAAGGCATGTTCTATTGTGGGTGTGATTACATCAAAAAAAATATATTCAGGAAACATTTTTTCAAGGAGCGATTTCCCACCAATAGAAGAAACAGAATGGCACGCTATAATAATTATTTTCGGATTGAATTTTGAAAGAAATTTTGTGATCTGAATTGCGTATTGTTTAATTATTCCGGCTGATTTTGTGCCATAAGGTACCCGGGCTGTATCGCCAAAATAAACAATTTTTTCGCCCGGTATAACCAGATGCAAATGTTTTGCAACGGTTAATCCCCCTATTCCCGAATCAAATATTGCTATAGGTGATTTTTTATCCAAGGATTTGTTTTGATTTGAGATATTGGATAATTGCCTTACCAAGTGTTTCACTGATTGCCTGCCTTACCTCAGGATCTCTAAGATTTGCTTCTATATTAGGATTGCAGATAAAACCAACCTCAACGAGAACCGATACCATTGGTGTGTATTTTAAAACATAAAAACTTGCTGATTTTGCTCCTCTATCCGGACAGATTAACCTTTCTGCAAGTTTTTCCTGAACCATTTCAGCAAGAATTCTGCTTTCTTCTATTACCGAGGTGGTATTAAGGTCTGACACTATTTGGAAAATTGTTTCCTGGCTTGTTTCAGATTCTATTATATCCTCGGTTTCCATGTTTGGAATAAACGACAATTGACTTTTTACTGATGGATAGTATGTTTCAAAACCATCAGCATCCCATCTGTTAAGTTTTGATGAGTTTGTGTGAACACAAAAAAATATATCGGCTTTTTCTTTTTTGGCTTTGTCAACCCTTTCATCAAGAGAAAGAAATATATCATTTTCCCTGGTCATTTTCACCTTAATATTTGGAGTTTCCTTTAATTGAGCAATAAGATAATTTTTTAATCTTAATGAAATATCAAGGTTTACATCTTTCTCTTTTAATCCATAATTGCCCATTGCTCCAGTATCCTTGCCGCCATGTCCAGGGTCTATAAGAATGATAAAATTCCTATCAGTGTTGGAGGTTACAACAATATTGGTTGCGGATTGTGCCACTGGGGACACAGATGCTGTTGAAGATTGCGAAGAAGAAGCAGGGGTTATAGATGAAATAATTCTATCAAATGGTTCAAGAGGCAAAAACACCTCTTTTTCTATCTCTCTTATTGTAGCGCCGAGATTTTGCTTTTTGTCATCTATGTAAAAATCTGAAGAACCAATGCTTCCCTTTAAAATTTTCCCCTGGTACTCCAGAAAAATTCTGTCTTCAATTCTTCCCCAACTTTGAACGCCAAGAACCTTGATAACTGTTTGTAAACCGACATATTTTTGTTTGCCAATCCAGTAAGAAGGATAATTTTTTAGCTTATTGGTGAATTCCGATGAAAAAACAGAACCTGTAAATAAAAGCAACATAATTCCCATACAGGATAATCTTATATATTGACGTTTAAAACTACATTTATTGTGGTTCATATTGTTTCCGAATTTTTATAAACATTATATTACATAAATACCAAAACTGCTAAAAACTGAAAATTTTTTTAATTTATCGGCTTTTGTAGATTTCCTTTTTTTATAAACAAAAGCGCTGGAAGGTTTTTCAAAATTAAAATGTTTAAATATCAGAAAGGATTTATGTGTTACAAATTTCATATCAGGTTTTTTAATTTATAACACCATAAAAAGTGGAGGCGGCGGGTACTGCCCCCGCGTCCAGAAGAAAAGTAGAAAGGTATCTACCGACATAGTTCCAGTTTTATTGATATTTCCGGGCTCCCTGGAACAGGATACCGGAATACCCGACCCTTTATTTCTTACCTCCTTTTCCTGGGTCAGAGGAAACTGAGGCGAGTCCTCTTGTGACCTGTTTCAGGGTTTCGAGGACGAAAACCCTGGCAGGTGGCTGCAATATTATGCAGCCAGGCAATTAGCTGTATTGGCAGCTATGTTGATTGCCGGTTTTTTACGAGCCTCCGGCGACTCGGTCGGCAACCCTTCTAACTTCGCTCTTCTGTCGAGACCTATTTCGCCCCCCGTAATTTCTTTTCTCTTTCAATATGTCTGGTTATTTCTTTTTCCTTAAGGGCTCGCCGTTTATCAAAGAGTTTTTTACCGCGAACAAGAGCAAGATTAATTTTTATTATTCCTTTTTTATTAGTATACAATG